>CALPNW020000016.1 GCA_943325035.2 Sphingobacterium thalpophilum
GTTGAATGCGGTTCTTCCTTTCTTAACCTGATCAGTTCATAGATGATCACAATATAGTGACCCCAAACGATGGTCATTAGTAAAGTGAATGTAATGATCATCCAAAGCGGAGGCCTGCTGCTCCATAATGCTCTGGGCGCTCTTACATTAGCATCAGATACAGTGGTGCCCCATGGTTGTGATACTTCTGCTTCTAAATTTCCGTACACTTCATTTTCATCCAGTCTGGCTATTAAAGTGATGACATGCTTGGCATCACCCGGAAGATGTTTAGGAACTTCTATGCTTACATCTCCATTTGCATCTGTTGTGCCTTCTCCGATTTTAAGTGGAAAGAACTGGCGCTTCACAAATAATCCGAGTGCGGTTTCAGGTACCGGTGTTTCGGCTCCGCTACTAATGTCTACCAGTTTTGCCTGAATGGTATAGACTGAATCTACTACAACCGGAGTAATTACCAGCATGGCCCTTTTTACAGCAACTTCTGCTTCTGCCGGATCCATCTGTTTATTACCTGCATAAACAGCTTTTAGAACAACCTTGCCTTCTGCATTTGCTACAAGTGAATCACCGGTTACATTGATAACCGCTTTTCCGTTTCTGTCCGTAATTGCAGAGCCAACCAGCTTGTAACCAGTAGTAGTTACAAGTACAATGCCAACCTTTAATAAAGGAAGTTTATAAAAGGTTCCATTCACTTTTGCCTGCATCTTTACTTTGCAGTCTACAGAGCGATCTGCTTTTTGCATAGTGATCAGTTCCAGTGTAGGAGCAATTAAAGAGGGCGTTTCCACTACAACAGTTTCAGCAGCAGTATCATTTTGGGCTTTCAGATTGTTAACGGATAATAATACTGCCAGCATCAGCCCCAATATTTTCGCAGGAAGTGCACCTTGCAATCTATTAAGCGTAAACACTACATGATTTTTCATAATCAAATATTTAACGGGAAAGATTTAAATTTCTTGTACTGATTCTGCCGGCTTGCCCGTTTCGTTACCCTTATCACCAAATTCTGAAATTGGAATGATGGTAATGAATTTAGACAAAAGTGTAAACAACAGAAAGAAGGTGGCTATTCCCGCAAAAGTTAAAGCCCACTCTACCCAGGTGGCAGAATATTTTACATATTCCACTCTTGTATCCTGCATTGGAAGCAGTGTTGATTCCAGGGTGGGAACAATGATCAGGTAACGTTTTACCCAAAGCGCCATTACCATAAAAAATGATACAAGAGCAATCATGTTTGGCTTTCTGGTTGCAGGTATTGCTACCGTTAATACTGGCAGAATGATCCCCGCCACATTTGCAAATAAGAACCACCAGCCATATTCCTTGAAGGTGAATAATTTTTCAATAACCTCACTATCCCATTTAGCAGATCCAAACCATGCAGTGAGGTATTCGGAGAAAGTGAAATAGCCGTAGGCCGCTCCTAGTACCATCATGATGTAGCCCAGATAAATAAAATGCTTATCGGTTAATAAGCTATCGAGCTTGTACATTTTACGGTAAACCCACATCGCCATGATCAATACACCTGTGCCAGAATAAATAGCGGCAAGCACAAAGTACGGACCAAATATAGAGCTATGCCAACCTGGCCTTAGCGTCATACCAAAAATCCAGGACAATACTGAGTGAACAATAATTGCCAGCGGAATAATAATGATGGCCATCAGATCAGTAGAGATTTTGATATGCCTTTTCTGACTTGGTGTTCCCCGGTAACCTATGGCTAAAATTCTATACAGATTGTGTTTCCATTTTGGGATGTTCAGTTTAAGGTCGCGATAGATCGCAAAATCTTTAATTAAAGCCAGGTATAGAAATATGACACTCCCTGTAAAATAAGTGCTGATAGCCAGTACATCCCAGGTAATAGGAGACTGCAGTCTGGGATAAAGAAACAGATGGTGCAGCCTGTCTAGCCGGCCCACGCAGAGTAAAATAAATACAGGCCCGATCATGGTTGCAATAACTGTGATCATTTCTGCAATTCTGATAATTGGTTTTCTCCACTCTACATTCAGTATATGCAGTAACCCCGATATAACAGCTCCTGCATAACTGATTCCGATGAAAAAAATAAAGTTGGCGATATATAATCCCCAAACTACATTATCCCTCATCCCTGTTACAATATGTCCGTCTGCTATCTGCAGGTATAATGCATAACCACCTGCCATAATCCAAAGGAGAAAGAAAAGGGTCCAACCCCAGGTTTTTTTACCAAAGGTTTCAATTACCGGACGTTGTTTTTCAAAAATTTCCTTTTGATATTGATTGAGTTCCATAATAATTGATGTTCATTGTGAATTGAAAACTCGCAGTACCTGAATTTTATTCAGCACCTCCTTCCATGACGTCTTTAAATCTGGCCTTCAGTTTATCGGGCAGATTTTCATAGCCTCGCTCAACTGGAAACTGACGGTCTTTTGGTGGCAGATAATATACACGCGGTTTGGTACCCAACTCTTCCTGAAAACGATAAGCCGCTCTGTCTCTGATTATCTGAGAGAAACTAATCGTTTCATCGCCATTGGATACAGTATCTTCATTTTCATCTCCAAAATAGAATACACCGTTAGGGCATGCTTCTACGCAAGGTGGAAGTAATCCTTCTCTGCTTCTGTCCGGACAAAAATCACATTTTTCTACCGTGCCCACTTTAGCGGGAATTCCGGTTTCAGGAGAATATTGCTGTCCTTCTATTCCCTCCGGTATAACAGGATCGGTCCAGTTAAATACCCTGGTAGAATAAGGGCAGGCTGCCATGCAGAATTTACATCCGATACAGCGTTCATTGTCTATCAGCACCAGCCCATCCTGTCTTTTGAAAGTGGCATCTACCGGACAAACTTTTACGCAAGGAGGGTTATCGCAATGAAAGCATTGTTTTGGAAACCAGTAAGGTGCAGACTTGTCACTGTCCTTCATTAATTTAACAGTCAACCATTCTGTTTCTTCTGGTCTGTAATGCCATTTCTGACAAGCGGTTACGCACTTGCGTGCATTTTTACATCGTGAAAGATCTACCACCATTACAAATTTCTTACCGGCCATTCCTTCCCTTGCCTCCAGTTTAGACACGATGGCCATATGTTCCTGGTGATTCAGGTAAGCAGAGTCTATTTCAACTATTTCACCTTCCGGTGAAAGCAGTTTTACTTTCTGACCAACAGGCACAACGGGTTTAGGAGAAGAGCAGGAACAGGCCAGACTACCACAGGCAGCAGTAGCAATACCTGCAATTGCAGCGGTCTTTAAAAAATCGCGCCGGCCATTGGTATTTAATTCTTCTTGTTGTTTCATTATTCTTTTTTGAATAGGATCAACTATTATTTTCTTTGGAAGGATTGTTCATCCATTGAAAAATTTCCTGATTGCTGGACTTCTGCTTTTTTGAAACAGCTTCCAGTACAGATTTTTCTATCTGAATCAGCTTTCCATCTGCTGTAAGCATTTTAACCATTTCCGGTTTAGGCTGATTTTCAGTTGGTGTATTGGTACCCTTTCCGGATACCAATAAAGACAAGAAGCCTCGTCGGCTTCTGTCTTTTTGGTTGTTATTTTCCATTACTGTAATTATTTAGAAATTCCACAATCTGGTAATGTTGAATCCAATCACAAACTGACCCGCTGTGTAGTCATTTTGATTAAACAGGTGATTGTATTGTGGAAGTGAGTAGCGATAGTTTCCTGCAAATACCTGGAATCCGTGACCGCTTGAATTCATATCCAACCCGATACTCAGGTTTGGACGTGGATTGTTCATCGGGTGCTGGGTTAAAGGCTGATCATAGTTAACCATGATAGCTGTTTTTGGTGAAATCTTGAAACGACCGCTCAGTGAAAAAGACAAATGGTCGTTTTTCATTGTATACTGAATTACACCCTGCTCATCATAATAACCTTCCACATTATTAAAGTGGGTATAGTTAAATGACCCCTGCAAAGAAAGCGCATCAGACAGTTTTCTTGCTACCATAATCTGGTTAAAGAAACTGAACCGATCTGAAGTATTTACAATTGGGAGAGACAGGCTTTTTGCTCTGGTATCCATAGCAGCGTTTCCATAATAAGTAACCGATACCGGTATACTGTTATCGGTCTTCTGCTTTAAAATGGCATACTTGGCATTAAAGTCTACAATCATATTGTAATTATTGGCACCAAAACCAACCTGAAGATCCTTAACAGGAACATAGCTAAAGCCTAAACGCATATTGGCTGCACCAAAAATTCCAAACAGATCTTTGAATCCTTTATCAGTGGTTCCAAAACGGTGATTGATGGCAAACTCAAAAGTTCCTTTGATAGGCACCATTACAGTTTGGTTATCGATCATCATATTTCCACCAAATGTGTTTTTAGTATATGATATCTTTTTAGCAACAGGCTTAGCTGATGCGGAATCCTGCGCCATTAATCCACTCCCGGCAAACACTGTGCAAAACAGCAACAGCATGAATGCCCGGAAACCAGTTAACAACAGTTGGATATTTCTTTTTTTCATTGTAATTGATTTAATTGTTTTTGGCACCTTGTTTAATCCATGCATATATTTTTGCATTGATTTCCGCATCGGGTCCTGCGCCTATTGGCATTACAGGAGATTTTTTACCATTCAACCATAACATTAGTAAACTGTTGTCTGGATCTGTTGCTTTAAAATAATTTCCGGTAGATAAGGAAGTATATGCGCTGGCTGCGGTTAAATTAGGTGATTTGGCACCCGCGTTATGGCATCCGGCTGTATTGCATTTACTCTCGAAAATTGGAATGATATCTGTTTTAAAGCTCATTTCTGCTGTTATTGAACTACCCGGATTTTCAACGATCGTAACCGTTTTGTAACATCCCGACAGCGCAATGATGATGGTAACCAATCCGGAGAATATTGCTGTTTTTTTCTTGAACATGATATTTCGTTTTTTTGTAAAACAGTCAGTTACCTATTTATTTTTGAAATTTTAACAGTAATCCTGGTTGTATTGCGTGTTGGTTATTATTACTGTTCCAAAAGGCAACACCAAATGGATAATCAGCCAAATCAGAGAAGTTAACGTCTTGCTTCAGCACATCAGCTGTTTTAAGCGCACGCTTAAACTCATAGATCCAGCTTGTGCCAGTATATACAACCCCTAAGCTGATATCTGCACGGCCTAAAAGAACCGGTGTAACAAGGTTTCCCGGAATACATTTAGCACCAATTGGAGAAGTTGCCGCAGTTCCCAGCCTCTGGTAATCTGTTCCTGTTTTAGGATCCAGTGAACCTCCATCATAAGTTAGAAGACCTTCAGAACTTATTGCAGTAATTATTTTTGCAGCTCCGCCGGCAATAGTATCAGTAGATTTAATAAAATCTGCAGTAGAATTAGGTATTATCCATTTTGGAACAGCTACAGTTGTACCGGTTCCGTCTAATTTCAGGTTCTGTGTATTGGTAATTGAGCCCTGTGTAGCATCTGCAGTATACCCCGGGCGGAAAGGCCAGGTAGTAGAGGGGGTAGTTGGAACCAGATCATCGAAGTGACGGCCGTTACCATTGCCACCTACCAGACTGGTAACCTGAGGACCACCAGCCCAATCCTGATAGTTATCATCCATTTTGCCAAATGCAAAGCCTCTGTTAGGGTGCAACCACCACATATCAATTTTTTCGTTGGCCCCATTTGTGTAGTGGTTACCACTACCAGCATTGGAAGCCATTGCTGCCGGTGTAACCGCATAATTCAAATATGGGGTAAACACATGGCAGGAAGCATAACAGGTTTGTGCAGAAAACTTGGAAGTAGAATTATCTATATTCCATAGCATGGAAAATTTATCTTCCCCAAATCCATCTCTGGTTAATACCCCGTTAGCATCAAAACGCTTTGAAGTTGATTCTCTGGCCCAGAGTTTGGTAACAGGATCAAAATACCATGGAGCAGATTTAATATTTTTGCTATTGTCTTTAATTTCAGCTAAAAAATATATACTGGTAGCATCATACATGGAACGCAGTGTGCCGGTATACATATCTCCGATATAACCGCTGAAAAGGCCATTGCCCGGATCAGGAACTACCGCAGTAAGATTAACCAGTTTAGCTTCACTCCATATTGCATCAACAGTACCGTCTATTGCAGGCGCAGTTGCCGTGTTATATGAAAGAAGTTCATTGGAATTGGTAGATGTTGCCGGCGCTACAACCTGTGCATTCTTGGTGCAGGAAGCAAAAATTAGCGCAAAGAAAACAAATAGAAAAAAATTTAGTGAAGTTTTCATATATAACTGTTTTTTGTTAGTACTTAATTTCCTTACAAAATTGTGACAATATAATGGGGGGTAAAATGCCCGATATCAGCCCATTTTATGACCTTCATCATGTTTTATATCAATTAATCGTAACCAACTGAGTTAATTTTTATATCATAGTGGTATGCAATACTGCCAAAAAAATACCTGACTATTTATAGTCAGGTGTACCGTGATTATTTTATTAACTGGATGAAATCGGGGGGGGGATTCAGCGCGTTTTGGAAACTTATGCTACCGGCAGATAAACAATGAACTCCGAACCCGAACCAGACACACTGCTCACACTTATATCTCCGCCCAGCAGCTGAAGCTGGGATTTAACAATATAGAGTCCCATTCCCTTTCCCTGAATATGCGGATGAAATCTTTTATACAGGCCAAACATATAATTCGCGTATTTCTCCAGATCAATTCCCAACCCATTGTCTCTGAAATGAATAATCAGCATCTCATCACTCAATTCTGACCAAATACTGATATTGGGTGGAATATCCGGATTGGAGAATTTCAGGGAATTAATAATCAGGTTGTGAAATATATTCAATAGATAAGCCCTGATAGAATAACAGGTATTGACTCTTGAAAAGTCGGTACATATCACCGCTGCTTTATGGGCAACAAGATCTGCTATGCCGGCATACGCGTCTTCATAAACAGCACTTAATTCGAGTTGCTCTTTTTCTTCAAACACCGTTCTGTTTACCTGAAGTATGTAATTGATATCCTTGATGACATTATCTAATATTTGCGCAGACTGTGTAATTCCTTCTAATAAATACCCTTCTTCTTCTTTAGAGCTCACCAGTTTTAAACCAGCTGTAAGCCCAAGTATATTGGATAAAGGGGCTCTGATATTGTGCGATACGATATAGGAAAACTGTTCCAGATCACGGTTTCGCTGTAACATGTCGTGCGTGATTTTCTGCTGCTGGATTTCTTCCTGTTTACGGGTAGAAATATCATAAGCAGAAAAAGAAATTCCCAGCACAACCGACTCATCAACTACCGGATGAATATTGATGCTGTAATATTTTGTTTCGTAGCGATTAGAAATGGCAACCTCATACTCAATTGAACTTTTCTTGGCAATAGCAGTAAATAAATTATTCTTAATGTCTGCCCTTCGTTCTTCAGGAATAATATCCAGAAAATTTTCACCTATTTTTAAAGTGATCCCTGATTGATTAGCATAGCCATTCTGAAAAGGTTCATTGAAAGAAAGAATAGTAAAATGATCATCCATTAATACATAACCTACATCCGTATTTTTAAAGATGGTTGATAGATTTGCTCTGGACTGCAATAATTCGGAAGTCGCTTCCGCTTTATCATAATAATCTCCTATTTTTTTAACAACAGCATCGAGCAGTACTCTTTCTTCCGCTAAGAAAGGGCCATCGGATTCAGCCGGATGCGGCAATAAATAGCCCACCTCAATATAGCCGATCTGTTTACCCAACGAATAAATTGACGCAGTGAGTACGTCGGCACAATTACGATATCCCACAGATTCAAATTCCTTATTGTTAATGACAATTCTGGCAACACAATCTTCACAGAATTGCCAGCCATCCGGAAGCATGTGTACAATCTGAGTGATTTTTTCGTTGAATTGTAACCTTTCGTTTTGCAGTACCTGACTGGTTTTATACATGGTCTGCAATTCTTTCATCCGCTCATTCAGTAAATAGCTGGAATGTTCCTTTTGCAATTTATGCTGGATATTACTTGCTGCAATCCGCACGCTATCTGCAATCATTTCCAGGATCTCCACCTCATGTTCATCAAACGAATCGAAGCGGGAGGAATAAATACATAAAGCTGCATATTGATCATTGGTCAGATGAAAAGGAATGACTATAGAAGCAGCGATATTGTATTTTTTGGCGGCCTCAACCCAGGGAGCAGTGATGCTATCATTTAAGAAGTTGTTCGCAATTACTGTTTTACGTTCTATTAAAGCCATACCGGCTGGGCCGTTCTTTAATCTTTCATCAGCAAGATCTATCACTATTTCATCTACATAGTCGGTTGCTCCGAACTGAGCAATGGAATGTACGATCTGGTTTTGATCTTTCTCATCTGGCTTAAGCGCTACCCAGGCCAGCGAATACCCTCCTTCTTCAACCAGACAATGACACACTTCATAGAACAATTGCTGGAGGTTAACCTGGGTAGCTATTCTATCGCTGATTTTATTTCGCAGCTCCAGTTCGCGGTTGTTTTTAAGCAATTTTTCCTCGTTCAGCTTACTCTCTGTTATATCGGTTTGAAGCGCATTAAACATAACACTTTGGTCTGCCAATACTTTTGTTGTGGCAAATACGTGAAACCATTTCACCGTTCCATCCGCTAGAAAGCATTTTACCTGCATATCCATACTGCCGATATCTTTGAAACAACGTTGCTGTTCCAAAAGGTAATGCCCCCTCAACTCATCCGAAATAATGTTGGCAATGATTTCAGGTTTGGCTGTAACCGCTTCCTGCGAATAACCAATCTGGGTAGTACAGGTACTACTGATAAAAACCAGTTTCTGGGTACCATCGGGCAATAGCATGATCTGATAAAAACCAATCCTTCCAAGGTTATTATTGAGCATGTCATAAAAGACCTGCAGATTATTAATGAATATATCTTCGCTGATAGCCGACATTCGTTGCCACCTGATTTTGTTTAAATATAACTAATTTGATGAAAACTAATCAGGTCTTCGCATACCGGCAGAAACTAATCTTTAAGATGATGCCTGATATGATTATCGGGTTAGTAAATAGGCTTTTAATTCCTGGAAAACGGGTTGCAGGAAAATGCTCTGTTTATGCTTGCCAAACAGAGCTTTAGCCGAATCCGGCACGTCAAGTGTTTTACCAATGGCCGCTTCAACCGTTTGGGGGAACTTAACAGGATGTGCTGTTTCGAGTATCATCCCTTTTTGTAACGGGTGTTGTTGCAGGTAATGGTTCAATGCATGGTAGGCTACTGCTCCATGTGGATCAAGTATATAATGATCCGATGTATACACCGCTTTAATAGTTGCCCGTGTGGCATCATCAGTTACCGTGTACCCACTGACCAGCTGGCTGATGACCGGATGATTTTTTCCAAACATTTCCATAATTCTCACAAAATTGCTGGGGCTACCCACATCCATTGCATTTGAAATGGTTGCTACTGCTTCTTTAGGTTGAAAGGTTCCGGTACGTAAATAATCGGGAACAGCATCATTTACATTACAGGCTGCAATGAAATGCGCTACCGGTAAGCCGCTTAAGTAGGCCAGCAAGCCCGCACAGATATTGCCAAAATTGCCACTGGGAACTGCTATTACAGGTGCAGAGTGCTGATCCTTCCACTGCTGCAACGCAAAGAAATAATACAACTGCTGGGGCAGCCAGCGAGCCACATTGATTGAATTGGCAGAAGTAAGTTGCATATGACTGTTCAGCTCACTATCCATAAATGCAGACTTCACCATTGCCTGACAATCATCGAATGTTCCGGAAACTTCCAGTGCCGTTATGTTTTGGCCACAGGTGGTCAATTGCAGTTCCTGTACCGGACTTACCTTGCCGGAGGGATAAAGAATGACTACCTCTACACCCTCCACTCCAAGAAAACCGTTGGCAACTGCACCACCCGTATCTCCGGAGGTTGCTACCAATACTGTTATTTTAGCGGTTTGATCTTTACAAAAATAACCAAGGCACCTGCTCATGAATCTGGCACCAACATCTTTAAAAGCAAGTGTTGGACCATGAAACAGTTCCAGTGATGAAATGGTATCATTGATTGCCACCAGCGGAAAATCAAAATTCACTGTTTCTGAAACAATCTGGTATAAGGCCTCTTCGGTAATGGTATTGCCTACATAAGGCAGCATGATTCTGAACGCCAGCTCCTCTTTTTTATATTGATCCATATGCCGGATCAACTCACTATTTAAAAGGGGGATGCGTTCCGGAAAATATAACCCCTTATCGGGTGCCTGACCAAGTATAGTGGCTTCTTTAAAGCTCACCATCGGGGCATTATTATTTAAACTGTAATACTGCATATCAAAAAAGACGAAGAAGTGCTGTTGTACCTTCTTCTGCTTGATTATTGGTTAACAATAGTTATTCCCTGGTGATTGATGGTAGTTACATAGGTATGATGATCTAAACCGATTGCTTCATAAACTCCCTGCATTTCCTTTTCCACTCTTTTGGCGGTCTCCTCCTCTTTACTGAGCATAAAAATAGACGGGCCTGAACCTGATATGCCACCACCCAATGCCCCGGCCTCTTTGCTTTTTTGTTTTACCAGATTAAATCCGGGAATCAGAATGCTTCTTATGGGTTCTATGAGTACATCTTCCAGAGAACGTCCTATCAGCTCGTAATCCTGCTGCTGCAATCCGGCAACCAATCCGGCAATATTACCCCACTGCTTAATGGCATCTTTTAAAAGTACCTGTTGTTTCAGTATGCTTCTTGCATCGGAGGTACGTACCTCTATCTGCGGATGAACAATGGTTACAAATAAGGGAGGAGCATTTAAAGCAATAATATCCAAAGGAAAAATGGAACGGATAAGGGTAACGCCTCCGTAAATGCATGGTGCAATATTATCGGCGTGCTTTACGCCCGAAGCCAGCTTTTCTCCGTTCATGGCAAAGCGAACGAGATCTTCCTTAGAGAAACGGTCGTTCATGAGTTTATTGGCTGCAAATACAGCGCCTGCAGAACTCGCTGCGCTGGAACCTACGCCACTGCCTGGTTTGATCTGTTTATTGATCCTCAGTTCAAACCCAACCGGTTCAGTAATTTCTTCGAGCATTGCCAGTAAAGCGGCGCCTGCCACATTTTTTTCAGGTTCGGTGGGCAATCCATAATCATCTTCATTGATAATTGTAATACCCTGCTGATCGGAGTAAGAGATCGTCATGATATCATAAGGATCATTTACTGCAAAACCCAACACATCAAATCCGCATACCATATTGGCTACAGTTGCAGGTGCATGGATGACTATTTTTTGATTAGTACTCATTATTTTTACTTCATTCTTAAACCATCAAAGGAATGTCTACACGCCTGCTACCCGTATGATATCGGCAAATACGCCGGAAGCAGTGACATCTGCACCCGCACCTGCCCCTTTAACCACAAGTGGCTGTTCGGGATACCGGTCTGTAAAGAACAGTACCAGATTGTCCTTACCATACAAATGATAGAAATCGGAATCCGCAGGAATATGCTGCAAACCAACACTTGCTTTGCCCTGGTCAAAAACAGCCACAAATTTCAATTTGCAATTATTGGCTTTAGCTGCCAGGTACAATTGCTGAAAATGGGGCTCCTGCTTTTCCATCTCCTGGTAAAAATCAGCTACTGATCCTTCAAAACAGGAAGCAGGCAGAAAATACTCATTGGCAATATCTTCCATCTCCATTTTTTCGCCGGACTCTCTGGCAAGGATCATGATCTTGCGCATCACATCCGTACCACCCAGGTCTAAGCGTGGATCTGGTTCGGTATATCCTTCGTTCTGTGCATTTTTTACAATTTTCGCAAATGGTACAGACGTATCATAATGATTGAATACATAGTTCAATGTGCCCGAGAGCACTGCCTGAATTTTATTGACATGATCTCCGCTGCGCAACAGATCATTCAATGTTCCTATTACGGGTAAACCCGCACCCACGTTTGTTTCAAATAAGAACTGCGCATTGAATTCACGGGCCAGCGATTTCAGGTGCTTGTATTCGGCATAAGGTGCAGAGCAGGCTATTTTATTACAGGCAACCACAGAAATACTTTTCTGCAGTAAACTTCCATACACACCAGCTACTTCTGCATTGGCAGTAACATCTACGAACACACTATTGCGAAGATTTTTTTCGATGATGGCTTCAACAAAAGAATGGATATTGGCATCGGCTGATGCTGCGAGCCCGTCTTTCCAGTTACTCAGTTCAATGCCGGAATCGTTCAGCAGCATTTTTGTACTGTTGGCTATTCCTACCACCTGTATCTGCAATCGCAGGTGCTCCTTTAAATAATTGATCTGCTTGGCGATCTGTTCAATCAGCTTGCCTCCCACATTTCCTGCACCGGCTATGAATATATTGAGTTGCTTATACGTGGTTTCAAAAAATATTTCGTGTAATACATTGATGGCTTTTTTAACATCATGGGCAGACAATACTGCAGAGATATTCTTCTCGGAAGAACCTTGTGCAATGGCTCTTACATTGATCCCGTTCTTACCGAGTACCCCAAACATTTTACCGCTGATGCCCGGATGACTCTTCATTTGTTCCCCTACCACTGCTACTATGCTCAGGCCATTTTCTACCTTTACCGGATCTACCTTGCCTGTTTCAATTTCATAGGCAAAAGCATGATCAATGGCAGTTTGAGCAGTTACACAATCCACTTCACTGATGCCCACGCAAATAGAATATTCAGAAGAACTTTGCGTGATCAGAATTACATTAATGTTTTTTCCGGCCAGTGTTTCAAAAAGTCTTTTGGAGAATCCTGGTATGCCAACCATGCCACTGCCTTCGAGGCTCAGCAGACTGATTGAATTAATGCTGGATATTCCTCGGATGATCTCGTCGTCAAATACTACTTTCTGCTCAATGATGGTACCTGCAGCCGTAGGATCAAATGTGTTCTTGATCCATACCGGAATTTTTTTCTTCATTACCGGCTGTATGGTTGGCGGATAGATGATCTTGGCACCAAAATGAGAAAGCTCCATTGCTTCCTGGTAGGAGATTCTTTCTATGTGTTTTACATGCTGCACCAGTCTTGGATCTGCGGTCATCATTCCGCTGACGTCTGTCCAGATCTCCAGTGTTTCTGTTTCCAGCGCAGCTGCAAAAATGGCTCCTGTATAATCAGAACCGCCTCTTCCCAATGTGGTAGTATGATGTTGATCGTTCGATGCAACAAAGCCCGGAACAACGTACAATTGAAAAATAGTATTGGTAAAATAGTTAACGATGGCTGCATCAGTTTTTTCAAAATTAACAGCGGCATTGCCATACTGGTCGTTGGTAGAAATGAGGAGCCGGGCATCCACCCATTGTTGCTGCACCTGCAATGACTGCATTTTCGCAGCAATAATATAGGACGAGAGCAGTTCTCCGTAACTCACCAAACGATCCTTGATACGAGGCGATAACTCTCCCAGCAAAAACAATCCATCACACAAGCCTTCCAGTTCATTGAGTTTTTGTTTGACCCAGCTGAGTGTAGCACTTTGTTCCTGAATAGGCAATAAGGCGCGCACCGCATTGAGGTGCTTATCTTCCAGCACTTTTACCTGCTGCTTATATTCTTCATTTCCTGCAGCAGCCTGCGTACCGGTAAGAATCAACTGATCGGTAACACCACCTAATGCGGATACCACTAAAATAACTGGTTCCCTTTTTATGGCTTCCAGCACTATTTCCACCACCTTATTGATATTGTCTGCATTTGCTACAGAGCTGCCACCGAATTTTAAAACCTGCATAATTATTCAGATATTGAATCAGAAAATTTTTGTTACCTAAACCAGATAACCAAATACATTGTCATTTTTATTAAGCGCAGTATAATTGATGTGGTAATGCTTCATGTTCTCAATTAATACCGCATAATCCTTGTTGTCCTGCAACTCAATGCCTACCAGTGCCGGACCCGTTTCCTTATTGTGCTTCTGCATATATTCGAAACGGGTGATATCATCTGTTGGCCCCAGTACATGGTTCACAAATTCTTTCAATGCACCCGGCCTCTGGGCAAACCGGATCAGAAAATAATGCTTGAGCCCTTCGTATTGCAGGGAACGTTCTTTGATCTCCTGCATCCGGTCTATATCATTGTTGCTGCCGCTAACAATGCATACAATGGTTTTGTCTTTTATTTCCGCTGCATAATCATCCAGTGCAGCAATGGCCAGCGCACCGGCCGGCTCTGCTACGATAGCATCTTCATTGTATAATTTTAAAATAGTGGAACATACTTTTCCCTCATTAACCAGGTGCATGGCATCCAGTACTTCCTTACAGATGGAAAATGGAAAATCACCCACCCGTTTAACGGCCGCGCCATCCACAAAACTGTCTATATTATCCAGCCTCACCGGATGACCCGCTTTTAAAGCCTCCGTCATAGAAGGAGCACCTTCGGGCTCCACACCAATAATTTTAGTGTGCTTAGAGTAGGTTTTAAAATAAGCGCCTACCCCGGCAACCAGTCCACCGCCGCCCAATGGTGCAAATAGATAATCCACTTCTGGCAGGTCTTCCAGAATTTCCAATCCTACGGTGGCCTGCCCTTCTACAATTTTTTTATCGTCGAAGGGAGGAATAAAAGTCATACCGTTTGCCAGTGTATACTCCTTGGCCGCAATTGCACAATCATCAAAAGTATCTCCTATCAGCCGGATCTCTACATTGCCGTCTCCAAACATTCTGGTTTGGCTGACTTTCTGGTTTGGTGTAATGATGGGCATGAAAACCACTCCTTTAATATGCAATTTCCGGCAGCTGTATGCAAATCCCTGAGCATGATTTCCTGCACTGGCGCACACTACTCCTTTCTGCAACTGATCTGCAGGAAGGCTGCTGATCATATTGTAGGCGCCACGAAGTTTATAAGACCTTACCACCTGCAGATCTTCTCTTTTTAAAAATACCCTGCAATGGTATTTCTTAGAGAGATTGATGTTGTAAGTGAGTGGGGTATGCGTAACAATATGCTGCAGTCTCTCTTCTGCCCCCTTCACGTCCAGTCCAAAACAGTCGGACGCATTAGCTGCTACATTTTCCATATTGTTATTATCAGGCGTTTGTATTGATTGTTTTCATATCTGTCATTGCCTGTCTGAGTTCTTCTCCAACAAGCTCTACCGGATGACACCGAATCACTGCATTTATTGCAATCAATATTTTATTATCTACCCCATTGTCTTTTCCTTCATTAAAATTTTTACCGATCAGATGGGTGTCTATCTGTTGCATGAAATCGGCCAGCAAAGGCTTACACGCATGATCAAACAGGTAACAACCATATTCTGCAGTATCAGAGATCACCCTGTTCATTTCATATAATTTCTTACGTGCAATGGTATTGGCAATCAATGGGGTTTCATGTAAAGATTCGTAGTATGCAGACTCTTCCCGGATACCTGCTTCAACCATTGTTTCAAAAGCAAGCTCTACGCCTGATCTTACAAATGCTACCATCAGCAATCCATTGTCGAAAAATTCCTGCTCCGATATTTTCATAGAACCAGGTGAAGTTTTTTCAAAAGCAGTTTGACCGGTAGCCTCTCTCCAGGTAAGAAGATTCTTATCGTCATTGGCCCAGTCTGCCATCATGGTAGAAGAAAATACACCACTCATGATATCATCCTGGTGTTTCTGAAACAACGGACGCATAATATCTTTCAGTTCTTCCGACAATTCAAATGCTTTGAGTTTAGCCGGGTTAGATAACCGATCCATCATAGCAGTAATGCCTCCCTGCTTCAGCGCTTCTGTAATTGTTTCCCAGCCAAACTGAATCAGTTTTGCCGCATAAGAAGGGTCGATGGCCTTCTCTACCATTTTATCAAAACAAAGGATAGAACCTGTTTGTAATAATCCGCAAAGGATGGTCTGCTCACCCATCAGATCCGATTTCACTTCTGCTACAAAAGAAGATTTCAATACACCGGCTTTATGACCTCCGGTTCCTGCACAATATGCTTTTGCATATTCCCAGCCTTTGCCTTCCGGATCATTCTCGGGGTGAACAGCGATCAGCGTTGGTACACCAAAGCCTCTTTTATATTCTTCCCGCACTTCTGTACCAGGGCATTTTGGCGCCACCATGATAACAGTAATGTCTTTTCTGATCTGCATGCCTTCTTCCACAATGTTGAATCCATGAGAATAAGAAAGCGTTGCTCCTTTTTTCATCAGGGGCATGATAGCTGTTACAACAGCAGTATGCTGTTTGTCGGGAGTAAGGTTGATCACAACATCGGCAGCAGGAATCAACTCTTCGTAGGTACCCGTTGTGAAATTATTTTCAGTAGCATTTTTCCAGGACGCACGTTTCTGGTCGATAGCTTCTTGGCGTAACGCATAAGTAACATCCAAACCCGAGTCGCGAAGATTCAAGCCCTGATTCAAACCCTGGGCACCACAACCCACAATAACCAGTTTCTTTCCCTTTAAGGCATTAACACCATCTGCAAAAGCAGTCTTGTCCATGAATTCACACACGCCTAACTGATTAAGTTGTTCACGAAGTGGTAATGAGTTGAAATAATTTGCCATTTTTTATTTTTTAAAATTGTTGAATGATTGTTTGGTTGTTTATATTGATTTTAGTTGAACGGTGTTATAAGACACTACGTTAGCAGTTACATGGTAAAAATATTCTTGGGTAGATCCAGAAATTCATTCTCCACTACTTCTTCAGAAGGTTCAATGGCTTCAAACTCCTTTAACTTTTCATGGAATCCGCTGCTGGCCTTGATAATGGCCACTCTTGCACTTCTTACAAATTCAATCAGCCCGTAAGGTTCCAGCACTTTTACCAGTTTGTCTGTTTCCTCGCGCTGGCCGGTGGTTTCAAAAATGGTATAATCCTTTCTGATCACCACTGCCCTTGCGCCATATTCGCGCAGCAGTCTTTCTACTTTCATTTTTTCTGCAACGGCATCGGTTGGCACTTTATACAAAGCCATTTCCTGCCAGATCAATTCATCATTGGTATTGTGGTAGGCTTTCAATACTTCTACCTGGCGTTCTATCTGGCGGCAAAGCTTGCTCACCACTTCTTCTGTTTCACTGATCACAATAGTAAACCGGTGAATGCCCTCTACTTCCGATGGAGAAACATTCAGGCTTTCAATATTGATTTTTCTTCTGGAGAAAATAATAGCAATACGATTTAATATACCTACCTGGTTTTCTGTATAAACGGTGATGGTAAATTCTACTTTCATATATACTTATTTTAATCTGATTTCAGATACGCTGCATCCCTGCGGTACCATTGGAAATACATTGTTTTCTTTTCCAACCATTACTTCGAGCAGGTAAGCTCCATTATGATCCAGCATGGTTTTAATGGCATCGTTTAAAAGATCCCTCCGGATTACACTATTACCATTGATGCCATAGGCTTTGGCCAGCTGCACATAATCCGGACTTTGAATATCAACAAATGAATATCGTTTATCATTGAACATGTCCTGCCACTGACGTACCATTCCAAGAAAGCGGTTGTTCAGTATCAATATTTTTACATTCAGACCTGTTTGCATAATCGTGCCCATTTCCTGCAACGTCATCTGAAATCCGCCATCGCCAATGATGGCTACTACCGTTCTGTGCTGTGCGCCAAATTTTGCACCGATTGCAGCAGGCAGGGCAAAACCCATGGTACCCAATCCACCCGAAGTGATATTACTTTTAGACTGATTGAATTTTGCATACCTGCAGGCAACCATCTGGTGCTGACCTACATCTGTAACAATAATTGCATCCCCATTGGTTTGTTCATTCAATAAATGAACAACCTCACCCATGGTCAGTTCTTCTGTTGTTGGATGAAGCTCATCATGAATAACCACCTCATTTTCCTGGCGGGTAAATTCATTGAACTTAGCCAGCCATGCTGTATGTTGTTTTTTCTCAATCAGTTTGGTAAGCATGGGCAATGTTTCCCTGCAATCACCCCATACAGGAACATCTGCTTTAATATTTTTATCGATCTCGGCAGGATCTATATCGAGGTGAATGATCTTTGCCTGCTTTGCATATTTATCGAGCCTTCCTGTTACCCGGTCATCAAAGCGCATGCCGATCGCAATCAATACATCGCACTCATTGGTCAGTACATTGGGGCCATAATTTCCATGCATGCCCAGCATACCCACATTCTGCGGATGGTCGGTTGGCAAAGCGCTTAAACCCAATATCGTCCATGCTGCAGGCAATCCGCCTTTTTCAATAAAAGCTTTGAATTCCTTTTCTGCTCTCCCGAGAATAATACCCTGTCCAAAAAGTACAAATGGTTTCTTTGCTTCATTGATCAGTTTTGCTGCTTCTTCTACATATTGCTTGCGGACAATTGGTTTTGGACGATAGCTTCTGATATGGTCGCATTTCTGGTATCCTTTATAATTGAATTTCTGTAGCTGTGCATTTTTGGTAATATCTATCAACACCGGACCGGGTCTGCCGGTACGTGCTATATAAAATGCTTTTGCCAGCACATGTGGAATTTCATTGGCATCTGTTATCTGGTAATTCCATTTGGTTACCGGAGTAGTAATATTAATCACGTCTGTTTCCTGAAACGCATCTGTACCCAGTAAATGGGCAAAGACCTGACCCGTTACGCATACCAGCGGTGTACTGTCTATTTGCGCATCGGCCAATCCCGTTACCAGATTGGTTGCACCCGGACCACTTGTTGCAAATACAACACCTACTTTTCCGCTGCTTCTTGCATAGCCCTGTCCTGCATGAATTCCACCCTGCTCATGGCGAACAAGAATGTGTTTCAATTTATCATTGTAATCGTACAATGCATCATAGATTGGCATGATGGCTCCGCCCGGATAACCAAAAACAGTGTCTACCCCTTCGGCCAGAAAGGCTTCCAGTACTGCCTGTGATCCGGACAATTCAATTTCCCCGTTATTCTGAACCGGAAAATCGAGGGTAACTTCTTTTGTTGTAACTGCTGGTGCGTTTGTTGATGTACTCATACAATTAGTTTAAGCTTCGTCTGTTACACAACCTTCAGAAGCATCTTTTACACTTAAAGCATATTTAAATAACAATCCTTTTGTTGCCCTTGGAGCAGGCTTTATGTAAGCTGCTTTCCTAACAGCAATGATTTCATCAGATACTTTCAGGGTCATTTTTTTGGTGGCCACATTCAGTTCAATGATGTCATTGTCTTCTACCAATCCGATCAATCCTCCCGTTATTGCCTCAGGCGTTATATGCCCAACAACAAAGCCGTGTGTGCCACCACTGAATCTTCCGTCGGTGATCAGGGCAACTGATTTTCCAAGACCTGCACCAATAATAGCAGAAGTTGGTTTTAGCATTTCGGGCATACCCGGTGCGCCTTTGGGTCCTACATTTCTGATGACCACTACATCACCGGATCTGATCTTTCCGGAATGAATGCCAGCAATCAATTCCTGTTCTCCGTCAAATACCCTGGCAGGACCTTCAAATAATTCTCCTTCCTTGCCACTGATCTTGGCAACACTGCCTCCTGTGGCCAGATTACCATAAAGTATCTGTAAATGACCTGTTGCTTTTAATGGGGTTTCAACAGGAACAATAATTTTTTGCTGCTCAAAATCCAGGTCAGGTGCATCGGCTGCATTTTCTGCAACTGTTTTTCCGGTTACGGTTAAACAATCGCCGTGCAGCAATCCTTTCTGTAATAAATATTTCATGACTGCCGGCACTCCACCATACTGGTGCAGATCCTGCATTAAATATTTTCCGCTTGGTTTAAAATCGGCCAGTACCGGAACCTTATCGCTGATGAGTTGAAAGTCGTCCTGTGTTAAAGGCACATCTACACTCTTAGCCATGGCTATCAGGTGTATAACTGCATTGGTGCTTCCCCCCATTACCATGATCATGGTGATTGCATTTTCAAATGCTTTACGTGTCATGATATCCCGGGGAAGAATATTTTTTTCCATCAACAGCTTGATGGCTTTACCAGCTGCCAGACATTCATTGTGTTTCTCTTCGCTCAATGCAGGATTGGAAGAAGAATAAGGCAGGCTCATTCCCATTGCTTCAATGGCAGAAGCCATTGTATTGGCTGTATACATTCCTCCACAGGCACCCGCACCCGGACATGCATGCTGAATAATTCCCTTGAAATCATTCTCACTGAGCTGACCGGCTAATTTCTGGCCCAACGCCTCAAATGCAGAAACAATGTTGAGGTCCTGTCCGTTGTAATGGCCCGGAGCAATTGTTCCTCCGTATACCATGATAGAAGGGCGGTTCAATCTCCCCATGGCTATTATAGATCCCGGCATATTTTTATCACAACCAGGTAACGCAATAATAGAATCATAGTATTGTGCACCACAAACAGCTTCTATTGAATCTGCAATGATATCCCTGCTCACCAGAGAGTAACGCATACCATCTGTACCATTACTCATTCCATCACTCACACCAATGGTATTAAAGATCAATCCTACCATGTCATTTTCCCATACTCCTTTTTTTACCAGCTTGGCCAGATCGTTCAGGTGCATGTTACAGGTATTGCCATCGTAGCCCATACTTACAACACCAACCTGTGGTTTTTGCAGGTCCTCATCGGTTAAGCCGATGCCATAGAACATGGCCTGGGCTGCAGGTTGTGTAGGATCGAGTGTAATTGTTTTACTGTATTTATTTAATTCCATGATGATGCTTCTTTTATGATGGTGTTTCTTTTATGATGGCAATTTCTCGTGTACCAGATCCGAATAAGCTTTTTGAATTTTTGATCCCAGCGCATCTGGCCAGCTGATTGGATAAACAGTATCATCGAGTGATTCCCATCCAATTACTTCTGCAGCTGTACCGCAATAAAAAACGGAGTCAGCAGCTTTCAGCTGATCAATTGTATACTCGCCTTCCACTACCCGTATATTAAGTTGACCGCAAATTTCCAGCACAGTAGCTTTAGTGATTCCCGAAAGAATATATCCGGGCTGAGGTGTGTGCAGTACCCCGTCTTTTTCAAAAAAGATATTAGAACCGGGTCCTTCTGCAATGTGATCATTGATATCCAGTAACAAAGCCTCATCAAACCCATTGGCTTTAGCTTCCTGACTGGCTAAAATAGAATTCACATAATGCCCCGCTACCTTGGCGTGAATCTTGAACGCTTTGGGGTTAGGGCGCTGAAAAGAAGAAGTCATCACCCGCAATAATTTTTCTCCCAGAAAAGGAGCCATTACCCATGTTTCTATGAAAAGATGAGAAATTGTGTTAGGCGCAAAACTCATGTTGGCCGGAGCGTATACTACCGGACGGATATATGCATCCTGAATCTCATTCCGCTTTAATACTTCGTAAGTAGCATCAATTAATTCCTGCAGGTCATAGGTATAAGGCAGGTTAACCGATTCTGCGGAGATCTTTAATCTTTCGAAATGTGCGTTGGGTTTAAATATTTTCGTTTCCCCGCTTTCTGTTTTATAAGAACGGATTCCTTCAAATACAGAATAGCCGTAGTGCAAAGACTGGCTGTATAAGTCCATCTTTGCTTCGGAGGCTTTTTCAAAAGCACCGTTGTGGTAAAGTATCGTATCGTTGTTGTAATAATTCATATTCTGTTTATATGATGGTAGACGCATTCAATGCTGCATTATTTGCTGCAGCTGATTTTGCGTGCCTGCTGATGTAATCGGCAATCAGATCACCAATTGCGTTGGTTCCGTAATTATTCACCGGATGAATATCTTTTGATACAAAACTGTGGGTAAGGGTCCAGTTAACCGCTTCGCGAACGGAAGCAGCCTCTTCGGTCATTCCAAAATGATCGAGCAGCATGGCAGTTGATAATACAGAACCAAGCGGATTGGCAATATCTTTTCCGGCAGCCTGCGGATAAGAACCATGAATAGGTTCAAACAACGCGCAACCTATACCTACAGAAGCAGAAGGCATCATACCCATTGATCCGCTTAATACACTGGCCTCATCACTAATGATGTCTCCAAACATATTTTCTGTGAGTACAATATCAAATTGTGCCGGATTCAGAATCATTTGCATACAGGCATTGTCCACAAACATATAATCTACTTCCACATCCGGATACTGCAATGCCAGTTGCTGAATCACTTTGCGCCATAAGCGAGATGTTTCCAGCACATTGGCCTTGTCTACCAGGGTTAATTTTTTCTTTCTTTTTTGCGCATATTCGAATGCAGGTATGGCCACCCGTTCAATTTCGTCCTTACTGTATGCACACTCATCGGTAGCATAGGTCTGGTCTTCATTCATGGTTTTTTTACCAAAATAGATTCCACCGGTAAGTTCTCTGAATATAATCAGGTCTACATTTTCCAGTCGCTTGCTCTTTAATGGAGACAAGTGATGCAGGGTCTGATAGGTGATGATTGGACGGATATTGGCAAACAGCTGTAATTCCTTACGGAGTTTCAGTAGGCCTTGTTCCGGACGTACTTTTGCAGTAGGATCATTGTCGTATTTAGGATCTCCGATAGCTCCAAATAAAATAGCATCGCTCTGTCTGCACATTTCCAGTGTTTCATCGGGCAGGGGGCTTCCTGTTTTATCTATGGCATCAGCTCCCATCAGGCCATAAACATAATGAAACTGGTGATCAAATTCTTGCGCAATAGCATTCAATACCTTCACCGACTGTGCCGTTACTTCCGGACCAATGCCGTCTCCGTTGATTACTGCAATTTTCTTTTCCATGGATTATATATTTTTCGCTTCAAATTTTTCAATCGCTTCTCTTTTACTCAACAGAAAATCAATATCATCGTACCCGTTCAGCAAACATGTTTTCTTATAAGGATTCAACTCAAATTTTTCCTGCTCACCGGTTGAATCGATGGTGATGGTTTGGGCTTCAACATCTATACTTAATGTAGCTTCATTGCCCTGCTGAAAAATCTTCTCCAGAAAAGTGTCGGAAACGGTAACAGGTAGTACCCCGTTATTCAGGGCATTGTTTTTAAAGATGTCTGCAAAGAAGCTTGATACCACTGCATGAAAGCCATAGTCTAGCAATGACCATGCTGCATGTTCTCTGGAAGAACCACAACCAAAATTTTTACCGGCTACCAGAATTTCTCCGGTGTATTGTGCCTGATTAAGGGCAAAATCTGCTTTCGGTTTTGTTTCATCATTCTGCTCATAGCGCCAGTCGCGAAAAAGGTTCTTGCCAAAACCATCACGGGTAGTTGCTTTTAAGAAACGCGCAGGTATGATCTGATCGGTATCAATATTTTCCATGGCCAATGGAACAAAACGACTATGTATTTTTTGTACTGCTTTCACTGTTTTTATTTTAAGGCTGTTCGTTAAAATCAGAGTAGTTCTCTTACATCTGTTACCACACCTGTTAACGCAGCTGCTGCTGCAGTCAGAGGACTTGCCAGCAGGGTTCTTGCTCCGGCACCCTGACGACCTTCAAAATTCCGGTTACTGGTACTGATGCAATATTCACCTGCAGGAATTTTATCTTCATTCATTCCCAAACAGGCACTGCAACCCGCCTGCCGGATCTGAAATCCTGCCTCCGCAAAAATGCGGTCCAGCCCTTCTGCATTTGCCTGTTTGGCCACCTGCTGAGAACCCGGAACAATCATCACTTTTACCGAATCATTTTTCTTTTTCCCCTTAACCAGCTGTGCTACTTCGCGCAAATCCTCTATACGGGAATTGGTACAGGAACCAATAAAAATATGCTGAACAGGCATCCCGATTAATGAAGCGCCGCTCTCTAAACCCATATAATGCAGGGCTTTCAGATTATCTGCTGTTTGAGGTATCTGTCCGTTAATTGGAATACCCATACCCGGATTGGTTCCGTAGGTGATCATCGGATGTATTTCTGCCGCATGAATACTGATCTCGCAATCAAATACTGCATCCGCATCAGAATAAAGTTCTTTCCATTGGGCCAGTTTACTTTCCCAGGCAGCATTTTTTGGAGCAAATGCCCTTCCTTTCACATAATTGAAAGTGGTTTCATCCGGAGCAATCAGTCCTCCCCTTGCACCCATTTCAATACTCATATTGCAAATGGTCATTCTGGCTTCCATCGATAAAGCACGGATGGTGCTTCCGGAATATTCCACAAAAAATCCGGTGGCACCGCTTGCAGAAATTTCTGCAATGATGTACAGGATAATATCTTTAGAAACAACGCCTTTCTGCAATTCACCTTCTATATTGATGCGCATTGTTTTTGCCTTTGTCTGCAAAACACACTGAGAGGCAAATACCATTTCAACTTCACTGGTGCCTATTCCAAATGCAATAGCACCAAAGGCACCATGCGTAGAAGTATGACTGTCTCCGCACACAATGGTCATACCCGGCTGGGTGATGCCCAGTTCGGGTCCTATCACATGCACAATTCCCTGATAGGGATGGCCTAACCCATATAGTTCAACCCCGTGTTTACTGCAATTATTGATCAGTTGTTCTACCTGTATTCTAGACAGTTCGTCCTTAATGGGAAGATGCTGGTTGATGGTGGGCACATTATGATCGGCCGTTGCTACGGTTTGTTTGGGGCGGAATAATTTTTCGCCACGCTGTTCAATCCCTTTAAAAGCCTGAGGGCTGGTTACCTCATGAATCAGGTGCTTGTCTATGTATACAACCGAAGGACCGTCGGTTATTGTTTCTACAACATGTTTATCCCAGATCTTATCAAATAAGGTTTTTCCCATTTTATATTTTATTTCTTTTATGCAGTTGCCCGCTTCGGCAAATAAGCATCTGCCATTTGTTTTAAATCCGATTCTATCACTTCCTTCTTTCCGTCTGCCACTTCCACAAAACGCTGATACAGTTCATCGATGTCATTTCTGGTGAACTCATATCCCAGTTTCTGAAAGCGGTATGCCAGCGCGCTTCTGCCGCTTCTCGCAGTTAATACGATCTTACTTCCTTCCGCACCTACCTGCTCCGGGTTGATTGTTTCATAGGTTTGTGCATTTTTCAAAAACCCATCCTGGTGAATACCGGAGGAATGAGAGAATGCATTGGCCCCAACAATAGCCTTATTGGGCTGAACCGGCATACGCATGATATCAGATACTTCCCTGCTTAACGGATTCAGCATCTGCGTTTTAATATTGGTATATAACCCCAGGTGCTTGTGTTGTTCAATAATCATCACTACTTCTTCCAGTGCCGTATTACCCGCACGTTCACCCAAACCATTGATAGTACACTCGATCTGACGGGCACCGGCAATGACTCCATTAATGGAATTTGCCGTTGCAAGTCCCAGGTCATTGTGACAATGGCAGGATAGGATGGCCTTATCTACATTCGGCACATTGTTCATAAGATAGGCAATTTTACTGCCATATTGATCAGGAAGGCAATAACCGGTGGTATCGGGAATATTTACCACGGTAGCTCCGGCTGCTATAACCGCTTCTACCACCCTGGCCAGAAATTCATTATCGGTTCTTCCGGCATCTTCGGCATAAAACTCTACATCGTCTGTATAGTTTCTGGCCCATTTTACCGCTTGTATTGCCCTTGCCAGAATGTCTTCCCGGGTGGTATTGAACTTAGATTTGATGTGAAAATCAGAAGTGCCTATCCCGGTGTGAATACGTGGCCGAGCCGCATGTTTCAGGGCTTCTGCAGCTACTTCAATGTCTTTCTGCACCGCACGCGTAAGGCCACAAACAGTGGCATTCCTGATCACCCGGGCAATCTGGGAAACAGATTCGAAGTCTCCGGGGCTGGAAACCGGAAATCCGGCTTCAATGATATCCACGCCCAGTTCTTCGAGTCGTAATGCAAGCGATAATTTTTCACTGGTATTCAATTTACAACCCGGAACCTGCTCACCATCACGAAGCGTGGTATCGAAAATATATACCTTCTGATCCATATACTGTTTTTAATAGGCTTAGATGAAAAGACAGGCACGTAATTGTTGCTATTGATTGCCTTAAATAACAACAGTACGGCCTGTCTCATTCGAATTTAGAATGTCTTATCTTCGAAACAGAATCAAGATTCGCTTGATTTTACAGTCCGTAAAGGCCCTTTTTTTCATTGAAACCCTTTACTGTATTGAGTTTTGCTTTAATCAAACTACGATGCCCAACCGCACAACAGATGCCCTTTTTCAACTGGTCCAATCGATGGAAAGGGCCGAAAAACGCAATTTCAAGCTCTATATCACCAGAAATTCGGCTTCGGGCAATCTGAAAGTGACCCAACTCTTTGATGCACTCGATAAAATGCAGCAATACGATGAAGCTGCTTTGCTTAAAAAGAATCCAACCATTCAGAAACAGCAGCTCTCTAATTTAAAGGGGCATCTCTACCACGAAATTCTGGCCAGCATCCGGCTGTTGAAGCAGGGTGAAAACATAGACCTTCAGCTGCATGAGCAGCTTGATTTTGCCAGGATCCTCTACAATAAGGGATTATACCTGCAAAGTTTAAAAATCCTCGACAAAGTAAAAGAGCTGGCAAAAACCAATAACCAGGTAACCTATATTCAGCAGGTCTTGTTTCTGGAGAAAAAAATTGAGGGACTGCACATTACCAGAAGTATGCGGGACCGGGCAGAAATGCTATGCAATGAAACAGATGAAACCAATGCCCGTCTGCTGGTCATCAGCTCACTCTCTAACTATGCACTGCTTTTATATGGCTGGTATATTAAGCACGGTCATGCACGCAATGAAGAAGACAAGGCCGGGCTGGATGCTTATTTCACCGACCCTGTATTTCAGGAATCGCTGCATTACAAAGGTTTTTATGAGAAATTGTACCTGTACCAGTGTTATTGCTGGTATACTTTTATTACACAGGAATTTCTGCTGTATTACCGCTATACCCAAAAATGGGTAGACCTTTTTCATGCCGAGCCCAAAATGATTGAGATAGAAACTGCCCATTATATCAAGGGCATGCACAACCTGATGTCTGCGCATTTTGATCTCCGGAACTATCCTAAATTCAATGAAACCATTCAGATTTTTGAACAATTCATACAAACGCCCGTTGTTCAGGAAAACCAGAACAACCTGATACAGACGTTTACCTACCTGTATACGGCCAAGCTCAATAAACATTTTATGGAGGGCAATTTTTCGAAGGGGCTTTACCTGGTTCCTGAAATAGAAGAAAAGCTGAAAGAGTATGAACTGTATTTAGACAGACACCGGATTCTGGTATTTTATTATAAAATTGCTTCCCTCTATTTTGGCAGTGGGGAAAATGAAAAGAGTATTGACTATCTCAACAAGATCATCAATTTAAAGGTAGATCTCCGTACAGACCTTCAATGCTATGCCAGGTTATTGCACCTGATTGCGCACTATGAACTGGGTAATTATGAAATTCTGGAATACCTGTTAAAATCGGTTTACCGTTTTATGGCCAAAATGCAGAACCTGAGTACCGCAGAAGAAGCCATCTTTAGTTTTTTAAGAAAAGCCTTTAGCGTGTCGCCAAAAAAAGTAACGCCCTTTTTTGAGGAGTTACTGCTTAAGCTGAATTCATTGTCTGATCTGCCTTTGGACAACAGGGCCTTTATGTACCTCGATATTGTGTCGTGGCTGGAAAGCAAGATTCAGCAAAAGCCGGTACAAACCATCATCCGGCAGAAATTTCTGGCCGCTAAAAAAAGGGCAACCGGCTAATGCTTAGTCCCTCTTTATTAAAATAGAATCTGTTACCGGAAAACTGATATCAAAAGTGCATCCTTCGCCAGGCGCAGTAAGGATAGACATGGTTCCGTTAAAGAGTTCAACGCGTCCCGTAATATTATAAATCCCAATTCCCTTTTTCTGTTTCCTGATATCAAA
>CALPNW020000017.1 GCA_943325035.2 Sphingobacterium thalpophilum
CACTTTACAACGTAAACAGGAAACTAATTTTTCCGAACAAAATTCCAGTTTTGGTGATGCCAGTTTTGGCTTGCAATATCTACTGAACAGTTTTGACTATTATAAATTTTTAACCGTAACAGGATCTTTGATTGTTCCCCTTTACCAGAACAATCCTGCAAAGCAGCCCTACACAGGCTTTCAGCAGGTGGGCGGTGAGATAAAAATGTCTTTTGCAGGCACCAACAGAGAGCGGATGAAAAATACTTACTATGATGTTAATGGTGGACTAAGACAGTATTTTAGCGCAGAGGGTCCTACTCAATTATTTTTTGATGCACTGTTTGGTGTTCCGCTCGATGATCTGAACAAACTTACTTTTGCCATGAGTGGCACCCAATCGAACAGTTCTCAAAATATCTTTAACCCCAATAACCTTTTTCAAACGAGGTCTTTCTCCTTCTTCCGGTTAACGGCCGGTTATGGCAGAAGGATAGATCAGAACTACCAGCTTTTTATTAATATATTCACGGACGTTAGCGGAAAGAATACCGGTAAAGGTGGCGGAGGCTCGATATCACTGGTGGCAAAACTCTAATCAGATCATTATCAATGAAAGCTAAAGACCCTATACCAGCTTTAACCGGCGTAAGAGCTAGTGCGCTTTTAGGGAAAAAACAGGGGACTGGGAGCAGGAGTCGGTTTTTTCTAACAATAAGAATTACGTAACAAACCACTTTTTTACATAAAGTCGCTGTATCTTCTGCTTATAATCCTCCTGATTTGTTATATACCCTCCTTCGATTTTTTGTAAGAGCTGCCATTTTGCTTTTTTGCAAAAAGGTGGTTATATTAAACAGGTAGGCCTTTAAACAAAAAGGGCCTTTATTGATTGTGGCCAACCATCCCGATTCTTTTTTGGATGCCATTCTGATTGGGGCCCATTTTACTGAAAATGTTCATTTTTTGGCTCGTGGAGACGCTTTTAAGCAAAAAAAGCACCGGATTCTGCTTAAAATGCTCAAAATGATCCCGGTTTATCGGTTGAGCGAAGGCAGGGAAAACCTGCCATTGAACGATTATGCTTTTACAGAATCAAAGCGGATTTTAGAATCCGGAGGAATTGTACTGATTTTTATAGAAGGCATTTGTTTGAACAGCCATGAACTGCAACCCTTTAAAAAAGGGGCTGCACGTATTGCGTACAATATCAAAAAGGAGATTCGGTTAAAACTCCTCCCGATAGCCATTACCTACAGTTCTTTTCAAAAATATGGGAAGCGGGTTCGGCTTGCTGCCGGATCTACCCTACCCGCCCTGAACTTATTTCCTGCCGAAGATCTGGCAAAAAACTACCTATTCTTCAATTCCCGCATACAAAAGGAGTTGGAACAATTAATTCAACTGCCTTCCTCCGTTCCAACACCCCGATATCTATGGGGTAAACCACTTGCCCGTTTGGGCAGGATCCTGCACTATCCGTACTATTGGCTGATCAGTAACCGGATCAGGAATAAAACCAACGGAACGGTATTTTATGATTCAGTGTTATTTGGAGTATTGTTATTGACGTATCCGCTTTATCTGTTGCTCCTCCATGGAATGATCTTCTTTTTTACAGGGTCATTGCTACTGGTAATTTTGATGCTGCTTATTCATTTAATTACCGCCAGACTGGCTGTTTTATATACCCCAGAATGACGACTTGAAAATTATGCCGTTATCCTTAACTTGTCTGACCTTCAAAAAATTAAACAGTTATCAATGCGATATTTATTTTTTTCGGCCTGCCTGCTGGTTGCGCTAAGTTCAAGTGCACAGGACACCCTTTCCAAAAATGATATTCCTGCAGCGGCAAGGATCATGGACCTTTCTTTTTCTGCAAAAGAAGCAGATACCATGTATGCGTATGGTGTGAAAAAAAACCTGCAGGTGATAAAACTGATGCACCAGTTAAAACTGAACAACAGTGTTCAGACCACGCTCAGGCAAAGTGCGGTTTTACCCGGAATGGTATTTGCTGATAAGCAGGTATCCATAAAATGGAAACCCCAAAAGACGCAGCTGCCCGCCAATATCAATGAGCTCGCTTTTTATTCTATAGAGGAGTTGGCGTCGCTGATAAAAACAAAAAAAATAAGCTCGGTAGAACTTACCCGGTTTTTTATTGACCGGATCAAAAAATACGGTGATACCCTGGAATGTGTAATTTCTGTAACAGAAGACATTGCCATGCAACAGGCAGCAGATGCGGATGCTGCCATTGCTGCGGGTAAATACAAAGGACTCCTGCATGGTATTCCTTATGGACTCAAAGATTTGTTTTCTGTAAAGGGAACAAAAGCAACCTGGGGTGCTGCTCCTTATAAAGAACAAATAATTGATGAAGATGCTTATGTATATACCCGGCTAAAAGAAGCGGGCGCTGTGCTGGTGGCCAAGTTTACCCTGGGGGCTTTAGCGATGGGCGATTATTGGTATGGAGGAAGAACAAAGAATCCGTGGAATTTAAAACAAGGCTCATCGGGTTCTTCTGCGGGCTCGGCTTCTGCAACAGTTGCAGGCTTGGTGCCCTTTGCTATTGGAACAGAAACCTGGGGATCCATTATTTCTCCTTCATCAACCTGTGGTGCAACCGGACTTCGTCCGACATTCGGCAGAATCAGCAGAACCGGCGCGATGGCGCTGAGCTGGAGTTTAGATAAAGTAGGTCCTATCTGCAGAACTGCCGAAGACGCTGCAGTTGTTTTTAGTTTTATACACGGCACAGACGGGCTCGATTTATCTGCGCTGGATAAACCGTTTAATTACAAACCGGATGGCGATATAAAAAAATTACGGGTGGGGTATACCAAAAATTATTTTGATCAGATCAGGGATACCTCCCGCAGCGAGTGGAAAGTGCTGGAAACATTTAAAGCCATGGGCGTAGAATTAATTCCGGTAGATTTTCCGGATACGGCTGTTTATAAAGCAAATATTATGGACATCATTATTGGTGCAGAATCTTCTGCTGCATTTGATGAGTTCACCAGAAATAATACAGACGATGAAATGACCAGACAAACCCCTTTCGACTGGCCCAATAGTTTCAGGGTTTCCAGATTAATACCTGCTGCAGAATATGTAAACGCCAACCGACTGCGTTATTTACTGCAACAAAAAATTCACCAAACCATGCAGTTGGTGGATGTATTAATTTGTCCTACCCGTGGAAGCGGTAATCAGTCTGCTATTACCAATCTTACCGGTCAGCCGGTGGTTTGTGTACCAACCGGGTTCGATAAAAGAACAGGCTCTCCCACCAGCATTTCTTTTTTAGGCAACCTCTTCGATGAAGCATCTATTTTGTTAGCCGCAAAAGCCTACCAGCAATCTACCGGATGGGACGAAATGCACCCACCCCAATTCAAATAGTTTTTACCCCAATCATTAAAACAAAAAAGATGAAACCAATTATTACCTGTTTCTGTTTGATCGCTGCATCTTTTGTATCGGCCCAGTCTGGAAACAAGATCAGTGGATTTGCCGGTAAAGCTGTTCAGCAGCAACAACAGCTCGAGCAGCAGTTCGATGCCCTGCTGAGTAGTAAAAATATCGATCAGTATGTAAAGGACTTGTCTGCAAAGCCACACCATATTGGTTCTCCGGGAGGCAATGAAGTAGTACAGAACATGTACAATAAATTCAAATCATGGGGTTGGGATACTAAAATAGAAACCTACCAGGTATTATTTCCCACTCCTGTAACAAGGGTGCTGGAAATGCTGCAACCAACGGTATACAAAGCCTTGCTGAGCGAGCCTTCGTTAAAAGAAGATGGCACATCTGCACAGGAAGGGCAGCTGCCAACTTATAACGCATGGAGTGCTGATGGGGATGTAACCGGGGATCTTGTTTTTGTGAATTACGGTTTGCCCGAAGATTATGAAGTGCTCGAAAAAATGGGCGTTTCTGTAAAAGGAAAAATTGCCATTGCAAAATACGGAAGAAGCTGGAGAGGCATCAAACCCAAAGTAGCACAGGAACATGGCGCTATCGGCTGTATCATTTATTCTGATCCAATGGATGATGGATATTCTCAGGGTGAAGTATATCCAAAAGGGGCTTTTAAAAATGAATATGGTGTGCAAAGGGGTTCGATCATGGATATGGTAATTTATCCGGGAGACCCCTTAACGCCCAATGTTGGCGCTACCGAAAATGCCAAACGCCTCAACCGTTCAGCCGCTACCAATTTATTAAAAATTCCTGTTTTACCCATCAGCTACCATGATGCAAAACCATTACTTGAATCGCTGGATGGCTTAGTGGCGCCCAATTCCTGGAGCGGATCTTTGCCCATCACTTACCATGTGGGTGGAACAGCAACCACTAAAGTACATTTGAAATTAGCGTTCAACTGGAAATTAACTCCGGCACAAAATGTGATTGCCACTATTAAGGGAGCTGAGTTTCCGGACCAGTGGATTGTACGCGGTAATCACCATGATGCATGGGTGAACGGAGCCAATGATCCGATCAGCGGAATGGCTGCTGAACTGGAAGAAGCACAGGCAATTGGTGCCTTGGTAAAAGCCGGATGGAAACCCAAAAGAACACTTGTGTATTGTGCCTGGGATGGGGAAGAGCCCGGATTAATGGGGTCAACAGAATGGGTAGAAGACCATGCTGCAGAACTGCAACAGAAAGCCGTAGTCTATATTAATTCTGATGGAAACGCAAGAGGCTTTTTAGATGTGGAAGGTTCACATGCGCTGGAACAGATGATCACCGAAATCAGTAAGGAGGTAAAAGATCCGCAAACAGCAGTAACTGTTTTTGAAAGAGCCAAAGCCAAACAGATTTTAACAGCCTCCGGTACCGATGCAAAAAAAGAAGCACTGGGCAAAAATAAATTTGAAATTAATGCAATGGGTTCGGGTTCGGATTATTCCTCTTTTATTCAACACCTTGGAATTCCTGCCCTGCAGATCGGGTATGGCGGAGAAGATGCAGGCGGAGAGTACCATTCTATTTATGATTCCTACGATCATTACAGCAAGTTCAAGGATCCCGGATTTGTTTACGGGGTAGCTTTGTCTAAAACCGCGGGAAGGGTTGTGTTGAGAATGGCTGATGCAGAAGTATTGCCTTTTGACTTTAATGCACTGCATAAAACAGTGAATGGATATATAAAAGAACTGATCAGTACAACCGATCAGTTGAGGGAAGCTGCATTGGTAGACCAGGAAGCCGAAAAATTGAATGTGGTACAACTGGCGGGAGATCCTAAATACAATGTAATAATAAAAGCGGCTCCATCACCCGTACCGTTTCTTGATTTTTCTGCACTTCAAAATGCCATGAGTAATCTGGCAACGGGCATCACAAAAGCAAATGCAGCAAAAGAGGCTGCGGTTGAAAAAACAACCGGCCGGGTTGACCTGAACACAGCCCTGTACAGAGCAGAACAGCAATTATTAACTACGGTAGGACTACCAAGAAGAAGCTGGTACAAACATACTTTATACGCACCTGGTTTTTATACAGGGTACGGTGTTAAAACCATGCCGGGTATCAGAGAAGCCATAGAACAAAGAGAATGGAAAGAAGCCCAGGAGCAGATTGCTATTGCTGCTGCAGCAATTAACCAGCTGGCTGTTCATCTGTCGGATATTTCAAAATAAAACAGGTTCCGGTTATGTTTAAAAGACTGATTGTTATTCCGCTTCTTGCAGGTGTTTTTTTCTCTTGTACCACTTTAAAAAAAAGTACGCGTACTTCTGGTAACAGCATCAGCAGGATCGGCTTACTGAATACCTATATCATTCCTTATAATCTGCAATTCAGGGAAACCACCGTGGGAGGTTTATCGGGCATTGATTATGATGCAGAGAAGAAGCTGTATTATATGATCTGCGATGATCGTTCGCAAATAAACCCTGCCAGATTTTATACCGCATCAATTCTGCTCAATAATCAGAAAATAGATACGGTCGTTTTTACAGCGGTTGCATTTCTGAAAGATGAAAACAACCGCTTGTATCCGGGGAGTAAAGCCGATCCTAAGCGCACTCCGGATCCGGAAGCACTCCGCTATAATCCCCGCGGAAACAATATGATCTGGAGCAGTGAGGGAGAAAGGATTGTCAGAGGAAAAGATACGGTGTTAAACAACCCCTCTATCAGTATCACAGACGCATCCGGAAAATGGATAGACAGTTTTTATCTTCCTGCCAACCTATACATGCATGCCACTGAAAAAGGCCCCCGCCAAAATGGAGTGCTGGAAGGAATGAGTTTTGCGGATAATTTTAAAACCCTGTATGTAAATGTAGAAGAGCCGCTTTATGAAGACGGTCCCAAAGCAGAAACGGTGGCCAATAAAGCATTGATCCGCCTGTTTAAATTTGATGTAGCGTCTAAAAAAAATACCGCACAGTTTGCATATGAACTTGATCCGGTTGCTTTTGAACCAACGCCGGCCACTGCATTTAAAGTGAACGGCGTACCCGATTTGCTGGACCTCGGAAACAACCGCCTGCTGGTCATTGAACGATCTTTCTCTACCGGCAGAATTCCCTGTGCCATCAAATTGTTTATCGCAGACCTGAATACCGGAACAGATATCAGCGCCAATCCATCGTTGAGCAGGAATACTGCGTATACGCCGGTAAAAAAAACCTTGTTATTGAATATGGATGAGCTGGGAATTTTTACTGACAATATAGAAGGGGTTAGTTTTGGTCCAACACTTGCCAATGGGCACCGTACCCTTATTTTTATAGCCGATAATAACTTTGCTGCCTTTCAGCAGCAACAGGTTTTGTTGTTCGAAATATTTCCATGACCTCATTATACAGTGTTATGAAACGGAGCATTTTATGGCTGATGATACTGGTACTGGCTTTTTCCTGTAAGCAAAAACTTACCGGAAATCCGCGGGTACTGATAGAAACTGCCTTTGGAGAAATAGACATTGAACTGTATGCCCAAAAAGCACCTGTAACGGTTACTGCATTTTTGTCTTATATAGATTCGGGCTGGTACAAAAGAGCTGGTTTTTACAGGGTGTTGCACAATGATAACCAGCCTTCCAATGCCCCTAAGTCTTATCTGGTTCAGGGAGGCATCTGGAAGAGTAATTATAAACTGGCTTCATCGGTAAAAGGCATTCCGCACGAAAGTACCCGGCAAACAGGCATTTTACACAAGGAAGGAATCATTTCCCTGGCCAGAGCCGAACCGGGAACAGCTGGCACCGAATTTTTTATTTGCATGGATAATGAACCAGGCCTGGATTTTGGCGGGGAAAATGTTGCAGACCGTAAGGGCTATGCAGCTTTCGGACGCGTGGTAAGTGGCATGGATATTGTTCGTAAAGTATATGAACAAAAGGAGCGAAATCAGTATTTTGATCCTCCCATTATTATATTCAATATTAAAAGAAAATAAAATTAATGATTATGAAACCCATTCAATGGATAGGACTGGTTGCCCTCCTGCTGATAGCAGGATGTTCCCCAAAAGTTTTTGTGCAAAAAGACAATACCGTCGATTTCACGAAATTCAAAACCTACACCTGGGTAGATGGAGATGCAGATAAAGATTCCCTCACCAATCGTTCCAACGCGAACAGTCTGCGCGATCAGAAAGTACATGCATCGGTAGAAAAATACCTCCAGGAACTCGGCTGGACAATCACCAACACCAACCCCGATGTTTTTCTGGTTTATGATGTAGTGATCGAAAAGGAAAACGTAAATGTAAGTACACCGGTATATTCACAGCCAATGACCAGGTACTTCTATAACCCGGGAGGAAGAAGATGGGTACCCATTTTTTATCCGTCCAATTTTATGGGATACAGCAACAGTACACAAACAATAAGGGAAGGAACCCTTACTTTAACCATGATGAATCCGGAAAATGATAAAACGATCTGGCAGGGATGGACCACTTCTGAGATCTACGGAAAAAAGATCACCGATAAGGACATCGATAAGTATGTTAAAGCCATCATCAGCAAATTGAAAACACCCTAGTAGAACAGGGTATTCACTTTTATATAACTCTAAGGGGCGGGCTTATACCCGCCCTTTTTATTAATTTGCACTATGGCCTTTAAATTGCAGTCTTCCTATACGCCTGCGGGTGATCAGCCCGAAGCCATCAGGCAATTGATTGATGGTATTAACGAGGGGGAGCAGTTTCAGACCCTGCTCGGTGTAACCGGTAGTGGAAAAACCTTCACCATCGCCAACGTTATTCAGCAGGTGCAACGGCCTACGCTGGTACTCACCCATAACAAAACACTGGTAGCGCAACTCTACGGAGAGTTCAAGCAGTTTTTTCCGGAGAATGCAGTAGGCTATTTTGTGAGCTACTACGATTACTACCAGCCCGAAGCCTATATGCCGGTTAGTGGGGTGTATATAGAAAAAGATTTAAGCATTAACGAAGAGCTCGATAAACTACGATTGCAGGCAACGTCTCAGTTGCTCAGCGGACGAAGGGATATTATTGTAGTGGCCAGCGTTAGTTGTATATATGGTATGGGGAACCCTACCGAATACGAAAATGGAATTATCAGAATAGAAAAAGGACAGGTCCTGTCCCGCCAGGGATTTTTACATGCACTCGTTAACTCTTTGTACAACCGTTCTCAGGGAGATTTTACCAGAGGTACTTTTCGGGTAAAGGGAGATACGGTGGATATCAATTTGCCCTATGTGGATTTTGGATACCGGGTTACTTTTTTTGGAGATGAAATTGAAGAGATTGAAAGCATAGAAACCAGTACCAGCAAACGTATTGGCCTGATGGATACAGCTGCTATCTTTCCTGCAAATCTTTACCTGGCACCTAAAGACATGATCGTAGAAGTGATGCATGAAATACAGGATGAGATGATGCAGCAGGTGGAATATTTTAAAGCATCCGGAAAACCACTCGAAGCAGCACGTTTAAAAGAAAGAGTGGAATACGATCTGGAAATGATCCGTGAGCTGGGCTATTGTGGTGGAATAGAAAACTATTCCCGCTTCTTCGACAGAAGAAAACCCGGTACGCGTCCGTTCTGCCTGCTGGATTATTTCCCTAAAGATTTTATATGTGTGATTGATGAAAGCCACCAGACCATTCCACAGGTAGCCGGTATGTATGGCGGAGACCGGAGCAGAAAACTGGTATTGGTAGATTATGGATTTCGCTTACCCAGCGCAATGGATAACCGTCCGCTCAATTTTCATGAATTTGAAAGTTTGATCGGGCAAACCATTTTTGTGAGTGCCACACCCGGAGAATATGAGCTGGAACAAACGGGTGGCGTAGTGGTAGAACAGGTAGTTCGTCCTACAGGGTTGCTGGACCCTCCCATAGAAGTGCGGCCAAGTGTAAACCAGATCGATGATTTACTGGATGCGATAGATGACCGGGTTAAAAAGGGAGACCGCGTGCTGGTAACCACACTTACCAAACGGATGGCCGAAGAAATGGACAAATACCTTGGCAGGATCAATATAAAATCCAAATACATTCACAGTGATGTTGACACGCTGGAACGGGTAGAGATATTGCGCGATCTGCGCCTTGGGGTGATTGATGTACTCGTAGGCGTAAACCTTTTGCGCGAAGGACTGGATTTACCGGAGGTTTCGCTGGTAGCCATCCTGGATGCAGATAAAGAAGGTTTTTTGCGGAACGAAAGATCACTTACCCAAACAGCAGGCCGGGCCGCAAGAAATGTGAACGGCATGGTGATATTTTATGCAGATAAGATGACCATGAGCATGCAGCGCACCATCGACGAAACCAACCGGAGAAGGGAAAAACAGATGGCATATAATATAGAACACCATATTATTCCAACCACCATCATTAAAAGCAAGGAACAGGTTTTTGCGCAAACATCCGTTCTGGATATCAAGGGCTATGACCCCTCCAACCCCTATGCATTGCAAAAGGATGAAGAGCTGGTAGCACCTAAAGTGGCCGAGGAACAGGTAGAATATACCACCATTCCGCAGATGGAAAAAGCCATTTACCACACCAAAAAGCAAATGGAGAAAGCCTCCCGTGACCTCGATTTTATTGAAGCAGCCCGCCTGCGCGACGAAATGTTCCGCTTGCAGAAAGAGCTGAAAACAATGCAATAAAGCAGGTTTATTTACTAAATTTACCAATATCTACAATTAGCAACTTATGCGTAAATCAGCTCTGCTGTTTTGTTTGTTGGCCGTTTTAACAGCCAATGCACAAACGGATAACTACCAGGAAAGATTCCGCCCGCAGTACCATTTTTCTACCCAGAAAAACTGGATCAACGATCCGAATGGCCTGGTCTATCTGAACGGGCAGTATCATCTGTTTTACCAGCACAATCCCTATGGGAATAACTGGGGACATATGAGCTGGGGGCATTCGGTAAGTACCGACCTGATTCACTGGAAACAACTACCTGTTGCACTCAGAGAAGAAAATGGCATCATGATGTTTTCGGGGTCGGCTGTACTGGATCCAAAAAATAAAACCGGATTCGGACAGAAAAAAGGAGACATGCCCCTGGTGGCTATTTATACCGGTCATGATAGTTTATTGCAAACACAGAACCTGGCCTATAGTCTGGATAACGGAAGGTCATGGCAGAAATATTCTGCCAATCCGGTGCTGGATCTTCAGCTGAAAGATTTCCGCGATCCCAATGTATTCTGGTACGAACCAGCCAAAAAATGGATCATGGCAGTATCAATGCCCAATGAAAAAATGATCTCCTTTTACAGTTCTTTCAGTTTAAAGCAATGGACTTTTGAAAGTAATTTTGGTCCTTATGCTGATACATCCGGTGTTTGGGAGTGCCCCGATCTGATACAGGTTCCGATTGTAGGTGAGCCTGTTAAAAAGAAATGGGTATTGCTTGTTTCGCAGAATTCTACGATGCAATATTTTGTAGGTGAGTTTGATGGTGCAAAATTTTACAATGAAAACCCGGCTAATAAAATCATGCGTCCGGACTATGGCGCAGATTATTATGCAGCAGTATCTTATAAAACAACACCCGATAAAATACCTACTACCATTGGTTGGGTAAACAACTGGGGATATGCCAATGAAATTCCTACCACACCCTGGAAGGGAGCAATGTCTTTGCCCCGGAAACTGGCGGTAAAAAAAATGGGCAATGAGTGGATGCTGGTACAGGAGCCCGTGAAAGCCATTACAGCTATGCGTTCTACCGCACAGGTGTTAAAAGCAGGGGTACCGGTAAAAAATAAATATGTATTGCCTTTTACGGGCAATTGTTTTGAGATGGAATTTGATCTGCGTCCATCAGTAACCAGTATCAGCGGAATGAAAATTGCTGTTGGGGGTAACCGGTTTTTTACCATTGGTTATGATGCTTCACAGGAACAGTTGTACATAGACAGAACCAATACTCCTTCGGCTTTCAGCAAGCAGTATCCTTTTTTCAATAAAAAGAATGCGTATTTAAAAACAGTGAACGAGCTGATTCATTTAAGGGTCTTCTTCGATAAGAGTATTGTAGAAGTGTTTGCCAATAACGGGGAACTGGTATTTACTTCACAGATTTTTCCGGAAGACAAAGACACCGGTATTGAGTTTTTCAGTGATGGAAACATCTCCGTTTTTGAAAACGTTTGGTTCTGGCCAATGAAATCTATCTGGAAATAAGTTGCATCTTTGCAAATAGTAAAACAGTAGTTATGAGTTTTAGAAATTTTAAAATGGTGAGTTACGTGGTTTACGGCCGCGGTAGTTTTAATCAGCTCGATGAAATATTAGCACCCCAGCGTAAGGGAGATGCACCGATGGTATTTTTAGTGGATCATTTTTTTGATGGTAAGCCATTGTTATCCAGGATTCCATTGCGTGGTAAAGACAAAGTGGTGCTGGTGGATGTTACCTATGAACCAAAGACCACACAGGTAGATGCTTTGGCAAAATCACTGAAGGAGGAATTTGGTACCATCAGCGGGGTGATTGGTATTGGCGGAGGTTCGGCGATGGATCTGGCCAAGGCGGTTTCATTAATGATGACCAATCCGGGTTCTTCGGCAGATTACCAGGGATGGGATCTGGTACAGCAGCCCGGCGTATATAAAGCAGGTATTCCTACACTAAGCGGTACCGGAGCGGAAGTGAGCAGAACAACGGTCTTAACCGGACCTACCCGAAAGCTGGGAATGAACAGTGACTTTACCCCTTTCGATCAGATAGTGCTGGATCCGGAACTAACCAGAGACGCACCGGCCAATCAGCGTTTTTATACCGGTATGGATTGTTATATACATTGTATTGAAAGCCTGGAAGGAACTTTTTTAAATGAGTTCAGCAAGAGCTATGGCGCTAAGGCGCTGGACCTTTGTCAGAAAGTATTTGTTGAAAAAAACAGCTGGGACGATGAGTGCGACGACCAGCTGATGATGGCCTCTTATGCAGGTGGAATGAGTATCGCTTATTCGCAGGTAGGTGTGGCACATGCCGTGAGTTATGGACTGAGTTATTTGCTGGGTACCAAACACGGCATTGGTAATTGTATAGTGATGAATCATCTGGAAGAATATTATCCGGCCGGCGTAAAGGAATTTAAATACATGGTAGCCAAGAACAATATTGAACTTCCACAGGGCATCTGTAAAGGATTAACGGATGAGCAGTTTGAAACCATGATCGGTGTATCCATGGGAATGAAACCCTTATGGGAGAATGCTTTAGGGAAAGACTGGGAAAAAATAATGACCAGGGAAAAACTCAGGGCATTATTTGAAAGGTTCTAAAAAATTACTGCGGCGCAAATTAATTTGCGCCGTTTTTTTATGCATAACATATGCATAAAAGCGGCCCACCCTTGTGTATTGCGATAGTGTGTCATTGCGTATTAAAATAGCCCGTCATTGTATTACAATAATCCGGCAGCTTTGATCAGGTCTTCGGGTGTATCGATCTCTACTCCCATATAAGTAGTCAGCACCATTTTAAGTGGTACACCATATTCCAGATAACGCAAGCATTCAATTTTTTCTGCTGCTTCCAGCGGTGTCATGGGCCAGGAGGTAAAATTGAGCAGGGCCTGTTTGCGAAAAGCATAGACGCCGATATGTTCGTAATAAGGAATGGAGATGGTGGTATCTCTCGGATAAGGAATTACACTGCGGGAAAAGAAGAGCGAATTCATATTCCGGTCTACTGCTACTTTTACATAGTTGGGGTCATTGATCAGTTGGGTGTCTTTCAGTTCCTGCATTAAAGAAGCTACCTGAACGGCAGGATCTGAGAAGGTGGCCAGTAATTGTTCGAGTGGATCTTTTTGCACAAAAGGTTCATCGCCCTGCACGTTCACAATAATATCCACATCCAGATTGGCAGCAGCTTCTGCAATCCGGTCGCTTCCACTCTCGTGATTTTTTTTACTCATGATGGCTTTGCCGCCGTGTGAAGTAATTTCAGAAAAAATGAGCTCGCTGTCTGTTACTACTACCACTTCATTGAAAAGGCCCGTTGCCATGGTATTATCATAAGTATGCCGTATCACCGTTTTGCTGCCCAGCAGCTGCATGAGCTTGGCGGGAAAACGCGTAGCGGCATAGCGGGCAGGTATCATAGCAACTATCTTCATGCAAAAATCTTTCAGTAAAGATACAACACTGGTCAACTAAAGAAAACCCAATAAAGCGATACCAATCAAACGTTCAACCGATATTATTTTCAGTAATTGGTTTTAATACTGCCGTCGAAAGGAATCTTCAGCTGAAATCCAAGGTTCTCATCGGTTGTATCATTCAGTACATCCAGTCCGTAGCGAACCTGATCGATGGGTGTGTAGTTAAAAGTGCCGAATAGCCGGTCCCAGATCGAAAAAATATTTCCGTAATTGCTGTCGGTTTGTGGCTGCTGGTAATGGTGGTGTACTTTGTGCATGTTGGGAGAAACAATGATCCAGCTGATGGCATTGTCTATTGCAACAGGTAAACGCATATTGGCATGATTGAACTGAGACAATACCGCACTCAGGCTCTGGTACAGCATCACTACCCACATAGGGGCACCCAGAAAGAATACGCCCATAATGGTGAACACTGCACGGAATACACTTTCGCCCGGGTGGTGTCTGTTAGCAGTAGTAGTGTCTACATGGGTATCTGCATGATGCACCATGTGGAACTTCCACATCCATTTTACTTTATGCTCTACAAAATGAATAAAATAAGCACCTACCAGATCCAGTAAGAGTAATCCGCCGATCATCATCACCCATAACGGTAAGTCAACCAGTTGTAATACACCAAAATGGTTGGCAATGGCCCAGTCACTGGTTTTTACCATCAGTAAAGCAAAACCAAAATTGATGATGATGGTAGTGATGGTAAAAAAAATATTGATAGAAGCATGCTTCCATTTATTGTATTTAAAACCAAACAGGGGCGCAGCACCTTCTATGATCCAGAAAAAAGTAATTCCTCCTGCCAGAATAATGGCACGGTGTAAACTGGGGATTGTATTAAAATAATCAACGATGGATTGGATCATGACGGCAATAGTTAGGGAAACAATTTACATAAAAAAACCGGATGAAGAAGATCAGCCGGTTTTTCTTATAAATACGAATGGGTATTAATTATTCAGCATCAGCGGCATTACCAGCATCAGCAGGTCTTCGCCTTCTGCCTGCTCGGTTGGTTTAATTAACCCCGCTTTTGTAGAGGTGGAAAGTTCCATCTTCACATCATCGGTATCAGCAGCGTTCAGCATTTCAATTAAGAAACGTGCGTTGAAGGCAATCTGAAGATCTTCTCCATCATACTGGCAGCTCATGCGCTCATTGCCTTCAAAACTGAAGTCTACATCCTGTGCGGCCATTTGTAATTCGCTCCCGGTAATATTCAGGGCTACCTGGTTGGTGCTCTTGTTAGAGAACACGTTCACCCTGCGGAGTGCGTTCTGGAAATCAGTCTTATTCACGATCAGTTTATAAGGATTGTCTCCGGGTATAACTACTTTGTAATCCGGGAATCGTGCATCAATCAGCCTGCAGATCATGTGTGTAGAACCATGTTGTACAAACAGGTGGTTGCTGTTATAGCTTACAGTTAATTCGTCTTCATTATCGGGTAGTGCATTCTTTAATAAGTTCAATGGTTTTTTAGGAACAATGAACGAATCTGTTTTGGAAGCATGGGTATCTGTGCGCTTGTAGCGAACCAAACGGTGCGCGTCGGTTGCCACAAACTGAACACCCTCTTTGCTTAATTCAAAGAATACACCGGTCATTGCAGGACGAAGATCATCTCCGCTTACCGCAAACAGGGTTTTATTGATAGCGGTTAACAAAGCACTGCTGGCCATGGTAAAACCGGTGGTATCGTCTGCAGAAGGTTCTTTCGGGAAGTTATCGGGGTTTTCGCCCATCACTTTGTACTTACCGTTATCGCTGGTGATTTCGATGGCAAAATTCTTGTCGATGGTAAACGTCAGGGGCTGGTCGGCAATATTTTTCAGTGAATCCAGCAATATTTTTGCAGGAATACACACTTTTCCGTTCGCCTTGCTTTCTACATCCATCTGCACACGCATCACGGTTTCGAGATCGGTAGCTACCACATTGAGTTTTTTGTCTTCAATCTCAAACAAAAAGTCTTCCAGTATTGGTAATACTGTATTGGCATTGATTACACCGCTGATTTGTTGCAGGTGTTTTAATAACGAAGAAGAAGAAACGATGAATTTCATAAACACTATTTAAACTGTAACAAACCTACTGTAAAATCTTAAGATTATACCACCAAAATATAGCCAAAAAGCAGAAAGCATCAATAAACGCCCAACCGTTGATTACAGGCACAGCATATTATGTGAGTAGCCGAAGAATACCGATATTGCAACCGGGTTATTTTAGCCTCTTAACAAATATAACTACTTTACCCAAAAAAGAAACCCTTGTTGAAACCCCGATCGAGCGCTACACCAGAGCAGGCTTTCATGAAACTGAAGCATTATTGCGGCTATCAGGAACGCTGCCATTCTGAGGTAAAAGAGAAGTTGTACAGCCTTGGTTTGTGTAAATCAGATGTGGAGCAACTGATATCCAGGCTGATAGAAGAGGGTTACCTGAACGAAGAGCGGTTTGCCCAGCAATTTGCCGGCGGGTATTTCCGACAGAAAAAATGGGGTGTTAATAAGATCGTGTATGCATTGCGCCAGAAGAAACTCAGCGAATACACCATTAAAAAGGGCCTGAAGGAAATAGACCGGGAAGAATATGCTGTTGTGGCCGAAAAACTGATTCGTACCAAATGGACAGCATTAAAAGACGAACAATACATGAACCGCGAAGCCAAAACCATGACCTATCTGCAGCAGAAGGGGTATGAACCGGCTTTAGTACAATCGATACTAAAAAAAATCAGATCAGAATCAACTCGCTAACATGAATCAACCTTCCTCCTTTTACCGAATTGTGCTGTTGGTATTTATCACAACCCCTTCCTTGTACGGATTTTCCCAGTATGGTGAAATTTATACCAAAGAGTTTTCTTTTAAAACAGAAAACGATGCCTACCTGTTTAAGATGAATGATGCGTATTATACCAATGGGTTCTATATTGGCCAGACATTCGTTCAAACTAAAAATAATTCCAAGAGAATACATTCATTTGAACTGGGTCAGAAAATTTTTACGCCACTAAAAAGAGCAAGCCTAACACCGGCAGATATAGACCGGGCCTATTGCGGCTACCTGTTTTTGAACTATGGCCAAACCCGGTTCCTGAAGAAAGAGTCACTGATTCAGTTTACAGGTTCACTGGGTATAGTGGGTCCTGCATCCTGGGGAGAGGGGTTGCAGAATACCTATCATGGCTGGTTGAACTATGCCCCGTTTTTTGGCTGGAAATACCAGATCGAAAATTCACTGGGCATAGACCTGGGCGCTACTTATGCGCGCACCATTGCCGGAAATGAAACCATGAAACTGCTGCCTGTTGCGCAATTGAATATTGGAACTACCTATACCAACGCTAAGCTGGGCGCCATGATGGTGCTCGGTGCTTTTGAAAAAAACAGTGAGAGCGCTTTGTGGAATGCCCGTTTATCGGAAACGGCAGGCACCCAAAAAAGAAACCATGAACTTTTTGCTTACTGGTATACGCAGTTAATTGTGCAGGGTTACAATGCAACCATACAGGGGGGCATGTTCAACAAAGGCACTACAGCCATTACGCAGGAACTGTCACCCTTGCAGTTTCAGCAAACCATTGGGCTTTGTTATGCGCAGGGCCGCTTTACCACCAGACTGGAATGGGTGTACCAGTCTAAAGAAACGCCCGCTCAGCTTAAAGCACAACGTTATGGGGTTATACAACTCGGGTATCGTTTTCGTTAATTATTAAACAACAATGATGAGTGCATTATCGGTGACCATGATTCAATCCAACCTGAGTTGGGAAAACAAAGCAGCTAATCTGCAGCAGTTCAGTGAAAAGATTGTTGCGATTAAACGGCCAACACATGTGGTGGTGCTCCCCGAAATGTTTTCTACCGGCTTTAGTATGAAGCCGGCCGCACTGGCTGAAACCATGGAGGGAGAAACGGTGCAGTGGATGAAACAGATGGCTGCCCGGCAAAAAATCATAGTAACCGGGTCGGTAATTATTGAAGAGAACCAACAGTTTTTTAATCGCTTATTATGGGTATTACCCAATGGTACAGTAGGACAATATGATAAAAGACATCGCTTTGCATTTGCGGGTGAGAACAATCATTATACGGCTGGCAACAAGCGGTTGATTACGAGTGTTAATGGCTGGAAGATCAACCTGCAGATCTGTTATGATCTGCGTTTTCCGGTATGGGCACGGCAGCAAAGTACAGATGCTCCTGAGTTTGATGTATTGTTGTATGTGGCTAACTGGCCAGAGCGCAGAAGTCATGCCTGGAAATCTTTACTCATTGCAAGGGCCATCGAAAACCAGTGTTATGTAGTTGGAGTAAACAGGATAGGCAGGGATGGCAATGGTATTGAACACAGTGGAGACAGTATGCTGATTGATCCTTTAGGAGATATCCTGTATACCCAATCAAATGCAGAAGAAACAAGCACCCATGTACTGCACAAAGAAAAGCTAGACGAGATCCGCACCAAATTTCCTTTCTGGAAAGATGCTGATTATTTTAATATTTCACTTTAGAAAAAATCAATGAACCCACTACAATATTTTTCTGCAGATAAAATCTTCACCGGCAACCAATGGTACGAACAGGCAACATTGGTTGTAGAAAATGAGCTCGTAAAACAGATCGTGGCAACGCATAGCTTGCCGGTAAAGCCTGCCGTGGTTTATCCAATGATTGTGCCCGCATTGATCGACTTACAGATTTATGGGGCCGGAGGAAAACTGCTGAGCATGCACCCCAATAAGGAGTCGTTACTATTACTGTACGATTATTGTAAAGCCGGAGGGGCCAATTGGTTTCAGCCAACGGTTGCTACCAATAGCGATGAAGTACTATATGCCTGCATAGATGCAGTAAAAGCATATCAGTTATCCGGAGGCGAAGGATGTATTGGTTTGCACATAGAAGGTCCCTGGATCAATAACATTAAAAAAGGAGCACACATAACGGAGTTTATTCATATTCCATCAGTAACCGAGGCGAAAAAATTACTGGAATACGGCAAAGGCGTTATTACTATGATCACGCTTGCTCCCGAAATGTGCAGCACTGAAGTGATAGAACTGATCCGTTCTTATGGAGTAGTGGTGTCGGCAGGACATAGCAATGCTACCTACGAAGAAGCCACTGCTGCCTTTGATGCAGGCATACCCACTGCTACACATTTATACAATGCAATGAGTTCTCTCCAGCACCGGGCGCCGGGCATAGTGGGCGCCATATTTAATCATGCACAAGTTCGGTCCAGCATTGTACCGGATGGATATCATGTAGATTTTGCAGCAATAAAAATTGCCAAAAAACAAATGGGCGAAAGGCTGTTTGCTATTACGGATGCGGTAACCTCATCGGTTGATGGAACTTATCCGCACCAGTTGAAGGGTGATAAATACGAAACCAATGGTATACTCAGTGGTTCTGCTTTAACCATGTTAAAATGCGCATACAATCTGGTGAATCAGGTGGGTATTGAGTTGGGGGAAGCTATTCGCATGTGCAGCCTGTATCCTGCCCAGGTGATGAAGCTGCCTGGAATCAGCGGACTACTGGAGCCGGGGAATAAAGCCGATTTTATTGTGTTGGATAATGAGTTAAAAAACAGGTTACCTTTATAAAAAATAAACAACCGGACATGAAAAAAATAATCTTATTTGCAGCAGCAGCATTACTATCTGTTGCCTCTTTTGCACAACAAGCTGAGTGGAAACAAATGAAAGATTTCCACAGTATAATGAGTAAGACTTTTCATCCTGCAGAAGAGGGTAATCTGCAGCCTGCCAAGATCAATGCAGCTGAACTGGTTGCCAAAGCAAAAAGCTGGCAGTCTTCTGTTGCTCCGGCCGGATATGATGCCAAAGCTGCTCAACCCATTTTAAAGCAACTGGTGGGCGCCTGTACCGCATTGGAGGCGGGTGTTAAAGCCAAAAAATCAGACAAAGAATTAACCACTTTAATTACCGCTGCGCATGAAGTATTTCATGAACTTACCGAAAAGTGCAAACCAGGAGCAGAAGAAAAGCATTAATTGCAGGCAATAACCTTTATAAACTCCCCCCATTAAGTGTCTAACTTTTTGGGGGGAGTCTAATTCAGTGGGGTTTTTTTATAATATTAATAGTTGAATTTTATTTAAGCGCGGCAGGCGTTTTTTTAATTAACTGCTGCAGGGGATGGTTTTCTTTTTTGAAAATCGGTAAAAACCCGGTCTACAAATAATAAGAGTCCTGCACTCCAGAAAAATCCGTTGTAGTTTTCTTTGAAATCATTATCCTGTATTACCCTTCTCATACCTACCATCATGTTGAGTCCAAAATAGCTGAGAAAATGCAGTTTTTTGATATCAGGCATATTCAGGTTGGCAGAAAGCCCGATTCCTATAGGAATAAAGTGTTCTCGGGTGGTCGATGCGCGCAATAAGCTGGTTGGTTTTTTCCCAGCTGTTCGCCGGATATTAGTTGAATCAATAATAGCATTGCCATAGCCAATTTCGAAGAGCATACTTAATTCCCAAACTTTTCTTCTGATCAGAAATGGCTCTATAAATATTGTTCCGAATATCAGTGTTTGATTGACCTGGCTTACGTTGGTAAAACCCTTTAGCCTGGTAATATTGGAATCAAAATCGGCTTTAAAGGTATAGCCTCCAATGCCCACTTTATAGCGGTTATTCACCATTGCCCCCAAGCGGTACCCCCAGATTTTTACCTGCTTATTGTCATCAATAAAAGAAAATCGTTTGTCGAAGTTGCCTACCGGTTTAATGGAGTGCTTTTGACTTTTGAGAGAGTCGAAATAAGCGTCCCCCTTTTTATAGGAGGTTGGCTGCTGAGAAAAAGCGCAACAAGACAACAATAACATCAGGGGGGTGAGCAGTATTCTTGCGGACATGAAGTTTGATCTGGGCGCAAAAGTAAATCATATTGAACGAAGCCTGCAGCGGCAGGGGTTAATATTTCCTTAGATTTTGTTGAATGATGGACTGTACACTATCCATTTTCAGATCTATTCCTGCTTTTATTGCTGCAGAAGACGGAGGGATTATGATATCGGGTATGATTCCATTTCCCTTTGGCCTGTTCTTATCCATCACCAGCCGGTACATTGGTAAGCTTATCCTTAAACCACTGGAGGGTAATACTATGGTTGGTATATGCATGGCGGAATTTCCATAGTAACCACCTCCTGTTTCTTCTCCAACAACCGTTGTATTTTGTTGCCCCTTCAGGGTGGCTATAAACATGGTAGCTGCCGAAAAGGTATATCCGCCCTGCAGCAAATAGAGGTTTCCGTTAAAATGATTCCGTTCCTTCGGCGTAAAATAATGGGTTTCATACCTGCGGTAATGGATAGCCCCATCGGCTGTTTTTTTTCCTCCAATATTCATGGCAAACCAAAAAGGAAGCCATCCATGTATGTATCGTCCGTAGTTGAATTTTCTGTTGATGGCCACCACAGTATCTCCTATTTTAAATGGATGATTACTCAGAAAACGGGTGAGCAGTATGCTGTTATCTACTTTACCCCCACCATTGTTTCTGAGGTCTATTACCAGATTTTTTACCCGCAGCTTTTTTATTTGCCGGAAACTTTTTCTGAAAAAATGTTTCAGAGAACCCTTACTGAAACTGGTTAAGCGCATCACTGCAGTTTGATGCACGGTGTCAACTGTCAGCGATCTTCGCATTAACTGCTGCATTTGTCTTTTGCTCATTGCTGCAGGTTCCGGCCGGTTAACGGTATCGGGCATTGCCTTTCCGGGCCGGGCCGGTTTATAAGAAAACGGTTGCACGGCGGCTGTTAATTTATTTCCGGTGCCATCGGTATACCGGATATGGTACAGGGTATCTGTTCCAAAATAATTGGTATACCAGAAGGGGAAAGAATTACTCACCACCTGGTTTTTATGGTTGATGGAATTGCCATCGGTAGAAATGCCCGTAAACATCCTGCTCAATAGTTCCCTGTTGTTCTGCCCGTTGATGGAATGAATGATGGTTCCTTTTTTTAAAAGAGCATCTTTCCGATTCATATTGGCCATTACCACCAGGCTGTCTTCCCACACTTTTATCTGGAGTGGAAACTGATTTTGAAACTGCTGGCTTTTATTTTTCTGTAGTTGCTGCCCAGACCATTTTTTAGACATCCTCACTACAGTATGTCCGCATTTGATTTCATTTACCCATGCTGCCACCCTGTTTCTGAAAGCTACTTCTGTGAGAGAATCGCTGATACCCGCAACTGTATTTTCAAAGACAGTATCAATATTTTCTTTGGTACTGTACCAGTATAAACCTGGATGATTGGCTTCCAGTATTTTTTTAAGCAAATGCAGATCCGACTGCATTTGCTGTGCAGATAATTTTTGGTGCAGCACCCGGTTTTCCTGTGCCCTTACCTGCGTGGCATTCAGCACAATCAATAAAAGGATGAACCGGATAATTTGCATGCAGTAATTTATTGTTGGAATGCATTCCAGCCCTGGGCAGTAATATCATAACGGTTTCCACCTTTTGTATACAGTTTAACACCCTCTTCTAAATCTGTGGTATAACCGATCACACTGATCTCTTCGTTCAGCACAATTTTATCGTGGTCTTCCTGTTTAATGGTAAAGATCAGTTCATAATCTTCACCCCCATTGAGTGCACATACCGTAGGATCCAGCCCAAACTTATAGGCTGCTCTTCTGCTTTCATCAGAAACGGGCAGCTTCTCTTCGTAGATCACACAACCTAATTCAGACTGTTTGCAGATATGCAATACCTCGCTGCTGATTCCATCGCTCACATCCATCATGGAAGTTGGTACAATATTATTTTTTTCAAAGAATTCTATAATGTCTTTTCTTGCTTCGGGTTTTAATAACCTCCCTACTATATAACTTTCATCTTCCAGATCGGGTTGAATCTTTGGATTTTCCTGGTAAATTTTCTTTTCTCTTTCCATTAGGGTTAAGCCCAGAAACGCGCCACCCAGATCTCCGCTCACACATATCAGGTCTCCCTTTTGTGCAGTACTTCTTTTTACAAAATGATTGGGTACTACTTCTCCCACTGCGGTAACTGAAATTACAAATCCTTTATTGGAAGTGGAAGTGTCTCCGCCTATCAGGTCCACTCCGTATTTTTCACAGGCAAAATAGACGCCTTCATAAAACTCATTCAGTGCTTCCACGCTAAACCGGTTACTGATACCAATGCTCATGGTAATATGCGTTGGCGTAGCATTCATCGCATAGATATCACTCAGGTTTACCACAACTGCCTTAAACCCAAGATGCTTTAAAGGAGTATACATCAGATCAAAATGTACTCCTTCTAAAAGAAGGTCGGTAGTGATGACTGTTTGTTTTCCAAAATGATCTATAACTGCTGCATCATCTCCCACACCAAGTATGGTGGATGCATGCTGGATATCTATATTCTTTGTAAGATGATCGATCAATCCGAATTCACCTAAACTGCTGATCTCTGTTCTTTCTTCCATAGTGGCTTTTATTAAAATAATCCTCCGTTTACAATTTTCAGCAACTCATCATGAATTTTTCCATTGGTTGCCAGCAAGTGTGGCTGGTACGGAGAATAATAGTCGCCCTTAAAATCGGTCACTTTTCCTCCGGCTTCTTCTACCATTAAAAATCCTGCTGCACTGTCCCATGCCTGCAGCTTGTGCTCATAAAATCCGTCGAATCTGCCTGCAGCTACCCAACAAAGATCAATGGCGGCACTTCCCAGTCTTCTTACCGGAACACCTCTCCGGATGAGTTTTTCAAAAACCTGAATGGGCCCGTTGGGTTCATCGAGATAGGTATAAGGGAAGCCGGTTACCAGACAACTTTTGATCACTTCTGTTTTTTCACTCACATAAATGCGCTTATTGTTTAAAGTGGAACCAAATCCCTTCTGGGCAAAATAGAGTTCATTCATGAGTGGATTGTACACACAACCCATCAGCATTTCACCGGCCCGCTCCAGTCCGATACTTACACAACAGATCGGAATGCCGTTGGCAAAATTCACCGTTCCATCTATAGGATCAATGATCCATTTATACGAAGAGTCCATAATATGTTCTCCGGATTCCTCACTTAGAATATAATGATCGGGGTAATCTTTCTGTATCACCGCCATAATGGCTTTTTCGGCTGCATGATCGGCCTCCGTTACCAGGTTATTGATCCCTTCTTTGTTGCTGATTTCAAAACTTCCGTTAAAAAAACGCTGTAATTCGGCGGCCCCCGCTTCGGCGGCCTTCAGTATGGTATGTTTTAACATAGCGCAAAAGTAACCCCGATTCGTTTGATTACATCATTTTTTGACACATAATCAGCATCTTTGGTGCTATAAATCATCCTGTTGCAGCTATCTGTTATCATTGTTAATTACCGGGTTTACCCTTATTTATCGGATTGTATTGAATCGGTAAAAAAAGCTATTGCCGGTATTGCGGCAGAAATTATTGTAGTGGACAATGAATCCGATGCGGCTGCGATACTTGCAATTCAGCTTCGGTTTGCGGATATACAGGTTATTGCCAATGCAGACAACAGGGGCTATTCCAGTGCCAATAACCAGGCTCTTTCGATCAGCAAGGGTAATTATGTATTGTTTCTGAATCCTGATACCCTGGTGCCTGTAAATGCGGTAAACCAGTGCATTGGTCATATGAATGCCCACCCGGATGCGGGGGCCATCGGCGTAAAGATGGTGAATGAGCAAGGGGTGTTTTTACCGGAAAGCAAACGGTCTTTTCCTACCCCGCTTCCGGCTTTTTTTAAATTATCCGGTATTGCCGCCCTTTTTCCGGCCTCTGGTTTTTTTAACCGTTATGCATTGGGGAATCTCAACGCAGATTCCAACCATTGCGTGGATATTCTGGCCGGTGCTTTTTTCTTTACCAGAAAAGAGATCATGAACCGGCTGAACGGGTTCGACGAACGGTTTTTTATGTACGGAGAAGACATTGATCTGAGTAAACGCATCCAGAACCTGGATTTTAAGAACTACTATCTGGGTAGCATTGAGCTGCTGCACTATAAAGGAGCCAGTACCAATAAGAACAGTAGCCGCTACCACCGGTATTTTTACCGTTCTATGGAACTGTTCGTAGAAAAATATTATCCCGGAAATGCCAATTTCCTGAAAAGAACGGGCTTGCTGGCCGGGATAGCGATGGCAAAAAAAATAGCCCTTCTAAAGAATGGGCTAAGTTGATCAGGATATTGGATAGTAAAAACGGGGATTATTGGTGGTGAACCAGCTGAATGTCTGCCTTTTTCTCCAGTTGACTTTATATCATTTTGGGAGCTTTTGCAAAAGAGGCATACACCATCAGCTCCATGAGCTACGATTTATGTAAAAGTAGAAATCATGCAACGCAGGGTATGGTTATAATTCGTTGATTAATGTAACTAAATCGTCATCAATAGGCCGCTCTACCTATTTCTTTCTTAAATGCCAGGGGAGACTTGCCGTATTCCTTCTTAAAGCAGGCACAGAAATAGGGTTCCGAATTAAATCCGGTGGTATAGGCGATATCCTTGATGGAGCCCAGATTTTGGCGCAGCATCATTTCGGCCTTGATTAAGCGGGACCGGATGATGAATTTCTGGGGTGTTATGGTATAAAAACGGATGACCCATCTTTCGAGTGTAGAAATGCTCATAGACAATTTACCTGCCAGGTCCTGAACGGTTAAGGTGTTATGATCAAAGAGTTCATCTACTGCTGTAATGAAATTCTTTTTAAAAGTCATTTCAAAACTGGAAAGATCACTGTCCTCCTCTTTTAGCAGACTCTTTTTTTCGAGCTGATTCATGATCTCTTTACGGATACCTACCAGATTTTTCACTTTTAATAACAACTCATTTATTTTCAGCGGCTTTACCAGATAATCATTGGCACCGAGTTCCAGCCCCATACTTATTTTATCATCGCTGTTCAGCGCAGACATGAGGATTACGGGTATTGCCGATAACTTCGTATCGTTTTTGAGGATCCTGAGGATTGAAAATCCGTCTAATGGAAACGGCAGCAGAATATCCAGCAGAATCAGATCGGGAATATGTTTCTTTAATGTTTCAAGGCAATCGATGCCGTTAGACACGGCAGTTACATTGGTAGTAAATGCCAGACTCTCTTCGAGAGATTCACGCAGTTCCTTGTGGTCTTCAACCAATAAAATAGACGTGCCTTTCATACAAAAAATTTATACGGTCTCCGGATGATTATTGTTTTTAAACTCAATATAAAAGACACTTCCTTTTCCGGCTGTGCTCCGCAGCATGATATGGCCGTTATTGAGTTCCAGAAAATATTTTACGATCATTAATCCAACCCCTGTTCCTATGATTTCTCCCACATTTGATCCGCGGATAAATGCATTAAACATTTTACCGGTATCTTCTTTTGGAATCCCAATTCCGTTATCGGCAATAAGAACAGACCAGCTGTTTGTACGAAGATTCACTTTCACCCTCGGTGCTTTTTTATCGGGAGAATATTTAAATGCATTGTCCAGCAGATTGGTCAGCACATGTTTTAACTGGGAAGGATCTATATATACCCGTTTATTATCACCCTTAAAGCTATACTGCAGTGTTCTTCCGTCTTTCCAGGGAGAATAATATTCTTTAAACAGCTTTATGAGTATTTTTCTTACAGATACCTGCTTGGGCTTAGACCTGATGCTTCTCGATTCTATTTTACCTACTACCAGAAAATCATTCAGCATTCTAGTCATGATATCTATCTGGTTGGTAATTCTTGTAGTATACTTTTCGGTGAACGGATGTTCTCCCAACCTCTGTTGATCTGCACTTTGGTTAATGAGATCGGTATTGCATAATATAACAGAGAGGGATGTTCTTAATTCATGCGATACCAGACTCACAAAACTGCTCTTAAGTTCATTGAGCTTATGTTCCTTCTCCACAACAATTTTCAGCTCTTCTTCTATTTTTATATGGGTGGTTACATCCGTAAAAAAAACAGCCCAGGTTTTTGGTTCTGTGTCCGTAAAAAAAAACGGTACTATGCTGTAAGTCATGATCAGGTGATTCCCCTTATAGGTTTCCATGATCAGCTTCAAGTTATTTTCTGTATCCGGCTCCCTGTCATGAACAACCAATGAAAATGCATCCAGAAATTTCTTTTCGCCTTCTATAAAATACTGCGTGAGCTGATAAGACTTTACGCCTATTTCATCGAGCCATTTTTTGTTGGCAAATGAAATGGTAAGGTCTTCGTGAACAATTACTACCAGCTGGTTCATGCTGTTGACCAGTCGCCGGAACATGCCTGCTCTTTTCTGCATTTCCAGTTCCCGGTGCCGCAGCTCGGTAATATCTATTGTGTAACCGACTATTTTCTCTACCTCCTTTCCTGCTTCCCCTTCTGCGACGATCGGATAATATTTTCTTAAAAAATATTTACTTTTTCCATCAGACTCTTCCGTAATCTCTTCAAATTCAATCATCTTTTGCTGCTTCAGGGCAGCATTGAAATGCTTTCTTCTTTGCTCTGCAATATGAACCGGAACATTGTTTAATTCGAGGTATTCATAATCTGTTTTGCCAATTACCCATTCTTGAAAGAACTGCCCCGGAAAAGCCTTGTCGTTCACAAATTCAAAACGGTGCTCCTTATCAAATATGGCGAGATCCGCCGGAACATTATTCAGGAGACTTTTGTAGTGATCTTTCTCTTCTTTTATAATTTTTGCAACATCCTTCATTCTGTGATAATTCAGCAGTTATGCCGGCAGTGACGAATAGTTAACAAAAATAAGCCGATTTATTATATCATTTACATCGTTTATTACGCAATAAATCCACTGGTTAACAGGGTTCTCTACGCTATAAATTCCTTTAATAAAGGCTTTCAGGGAAATTCAGGACGGTGTTAACCCCCAGATTCCCCTAAAAACCGTACAGGCCAAATCAAGAG
>CALPNW020000018.1 GCA_943325035.2 Sphingobacterium thalpophilum
AAAATGAGTTACCAACCCCTCTGCTTCGCATCCACCCCTTTGGAAAGGAGGGGAGAAAATTGGCCAGTTTAAAACAGTTGCTGATAAACTTCATCCACCCGGCTGAGAGCAACTACCTGAATAGAATAGGCTTTTGGATCAAAACTTTTTTTGTTGTAGAGAGACACAATGATTTTTTCGAAGCCCAGTTTCTGCGCTTCTGCAATTCTTTGTTCGATCCGGTTCACTGCCCTGATTTCTCCGTTCAATCCAACTTCTCCTGCAAAGCAAACAGACTTGGGTAACGGAACATCTTCATACGAAGAAAGCAAGGCGCAGATCACTGCCAGATCAATCGAAGGATCTTCTATTTTTATTCCGCCTGCAATGTTTACAAAAACATCTTTCATGCCAAACTGAAAGCCACCTCTTTTTTCGAGAACGGCAAGTAATAATTGTAAACGTCTCAGGTCAAATCCGGTAACAGTTCTTTGAGGGGTTCCGTATACACTGGTAGTAACAAGCGCCTGTACTTCTATCAGCAAAGGACGAAGCCCTTCCATAGAAGCTGCAATGGCACTGCCGCTTAGTACATCTTCGCGCTGGGCGATCAGTATTTCGGATGGGTTGGTTACTACACGCATACCTGTACCACTCATTTCATAAATGCCTAATTCGGAAGTACTTCCAAAACGGTTTTTGAGGGTGCGTAAAATTCTGTAGGCATAATGGCGGTCTCCTTCAAACTGCAGAACAGTATCTACCATATGCTCCAGAATTTTTGGTCCTGCAATCGCTCCATCTTTGGTAATGTGTCCGATTAAAAAAACAGGGGTGTTGGTTTCTTTTGCAAAGCGTTGAAAAGCGGCTGCGCATTCCCTGATCTGCGAAACAGTTCCTGCAGAAGAATCGATCAGGTTACTCTGAATGGTTTGAATGGAATCTACTATTACCAGTTGTGGTTTTAGTTTTTTGATTTCTTTAAAGATGACGGTGGTATCTGTTTCTGTAAGCAGAAAAAAATTGTCGTTCTCAATCTTCAGTCTGTCTGCTCGCATTTTGATCTGCTGCTCACTTTCTTCTCCGCTGATATAAAGTACCCGGAGCTGATTGATCAGTAATCCGTTTTGTAAAAACAAAGTACTCTTACCAATGCCTGGTTCTCCCGCAACCAATACTAAACTGCCCGGAACGATTCCACCACCCAGTACTCTGTTCAGTTCAGGATCTTTGGTAACAATTCTTCTTTCTTCCTGAACGGTTACATCACTCAGCGCAACTGTTTTGGTAGTTCTTTTTGTTTCCGGATAATCTTCCCAGGTTGTTTTCTCTTTAGCGTCGCCACTGTGAATGACTTCCTGCGTAAAAGTATTCCACTCGTTGCACGAAGGACATTTTCCAATCCACTTTGTACTTTCATATCCACAATTGCTGCAAAAAAAAGCGGTTTTGATCTTGCTCATAATAAAAATTGAGGAGGTATGCCGGATACGCAAAAGGGCCAACATTGCTGCCGGCCCTTTTACTTACTAACCCATTAAATTCTTCCACTAAATTACATTAATGGGCCACATTGCAAAATTATTTTTTTGATTTTTTTGCGCTAAAATGGCAGTTATAGCTGCATTTGGCTCCAATTGCATTGGAAATCAAGACACAGTAAAGAAAATATTTATTTTTATAATATGTATTTTTTCCGGGAAGGCTTTTATTAAAAAAGGCGATGGAAAGATTCTGTTAAAACTTTTTTGATGAGGACTACATTCCGGCCCTGGTTTCAGAAAAAGCCCCATTTTGTAGGGAAATCGGTAAAAATATATTAGCTAGACCCTTTGCCTCTCCATCTCCGGGGAAAAGACTGTTTAACCCTTTATGCTATTGATTATCAGGCACCTGAATATTTTTTGGAAGCGAGTAAAAACGAACAATTGTTAGTGTGAAAAGATTAAAAAAAGCTTAAAATTAACAGATTGTTAAGGTTTTGGGGCAGCTTTTTAGTTATTTAGGAGGTCAAATAGCCTGATAAAAGGCTCACTTACCTAAAATTAACAACATGAGAAAAAAACTGCTGATGAGTTTTTGCGCTTTCCTGTTCGTCTTGGCGACAGGGTTAGCTCAAACAACTACCGTTACTGGTAAAGTAACGGACGACAAAGGAAATCCCTTAGCTGGGGCTTCTGTTCTAGAGAAAGGCACCAAAAATGGTGTTAGTGCCGATGCAAATGGTACTTTCTCCATTAAAGTAAAATCAGGTGCAACCCTGATTGTTTCAGAAATTGGTTATGAAAATCAATCGGTTGTAGCTAACGCTTCTAACCTGCTGATTAAACTGACAACCGATACCAGAGCACTGAGCGAAGTGGTGGTAACGGGTGTGGGTGTTGCAACAAGCAAGAAAAAGATTGCAGTTTCTGTTGAAGCGGTAAACCTTGCTAATCAGGTTAAAGTTCCAACAGGTGATGTTGGTCAGCAATTGGTGGGTCAGATCGCCGGTGCGCAGATCTCTTCTACCAATGGTAACCCTGGTCAGCCTTTGAATATCCTGTTGCGTGGTATCAACTCTGTACAGGGTGGTACTTCTCCAATGATCCTGATGGATGGTATCCAGGTATCTGCTACTGATCTTGGTTCAATTGATGTAAACATCATTGAGCGGGTTGAGGTAGTACAAGGAGCTGCTGCTGCTTCATTATATGGTGCGCAGGGTGCAAATGGTGTTATTCAGTTATTCACTAAAAAAGGAAAAGCGGGTAAAGTTAACATTGATGTTAGCAGTGCTGCAACTTCTAATGAATTACTGAACATCGGAAATCAGAGAAAAGCTGATTTACACGCTTTTGTAACCGATGGCAGCAATAACGTAATTTCTTCTGGCGGTGTTCCATTGTCTCTGGATCCTGAATACATGAGCTATTCTGCAAACGTTCAGTACAGTGCATTGTCTTTAACCAGCTTTGCAAATAAAGCATACGGTCAGAACTTAAAGTTCTACGATCATTATAAAATGTTCTTCGAAAAAGGAAGTGTTCTGAATAACTCTGTAACCGTTTCAGGTAGCAAAGAAAAAATGAACTTCCTTTTATCTGTTTCTAACAACCAGCAGAAAGGTAACTTCAAGAATAATGGTGAATACCATCGTTCTAACATTCTTGGTAAATTGCAGTTTGAACTGGCTAAGGGATTAACCTTAACTTCTACCACTCAGTTGATCTACACCAAGAATACGTTGAATGACCAGACTGGTAGAGGTATCATGTATTCTCTGAACAATACCCGTCCTTTTGCCAACTACGATCAGAAAGATCTGGATGGTAACTATGCTGCGTATTTTGGAGATGCAGTAGGTGTTAACTCATACAACCCTAACTACGTTAACCAGTATACAAGTACTAATATCCCGTCTATTGATGTGGTACAAAACTTCAACCTGAACTATAAGTTCTCCCGTTTTGTAGAGTTAGATGCTAAATATGGTTTGAACTACAAAAATAAAAATACTACCTACTACTACGCTAATCAGCAGTTCAACAAGAACGCTACCGATCAGCAGTACTGGTTAAGTAACTACAATCCAAATGCTGCCAGCGATGGTAGTACTACTGGTGAGTTAGACAACTATGTTGAGCGTACTACTTTCCAGAACTTCATTGCAACTGCAACTATCCGTACCGATTTTGAAAAGGATTTCAAATTGAAAATACCTATCAAAACCAGTACCCAGTTGTCTTACGATTACCGTAAGAATGTATACAAGAGTTATGGTGCTTACGGATACGATGCTCCTACTTATGAGCCTTGGAACGCAACCCAGACTGGTGTTTACAAAGTGGTTTCTGATTATATCGAGCCATTCATCACTTATGGTTTCTTAGCCAATCAGCGTTTTGAGTATGGTGATATTGGTGGTGTATCAGTAGGTGTAAGAAGTGACTTTTCTTCTGCATTCGGATCTGGTGCAACTGCACAAACTTTCCCTCGTGGAGATGCATATATTAACTTAGACAAATTCAATTTCTGGCAGAATTCTTCTGTTTCAAATGTATTGAACAGCGTTAAGTTAAGAGCTGCTTACGGTGAGGCTGGTATTCAGCCAGGCGCTTTCCAGCGTTTCCCTGTATTGGGTGCTGCTAACCTTGGAACAAACAGTGTATTTACTTTCCCTACTTCCAGCCCTAACCCTGCTTTACAGGTGGAGATCTCTAAGGAATTGGAGATTGGTGCTGATTTCGGATTTAATCTGCTGAAAGGTTCTTGGTTAAGAACTGCAAGTGTTTCTGCTACCTACTGGAAGCGTTCAACAGACAATGCGATCTACAGTGTTGATGCTGCTCCTTCGAGTGGTTTAGGTACAGTAGTGAACAACGCATTTGGATTAGCTTCTAATGGTTTCCAGGCAAGTTTAAACTTAGGTGTATTGTCTAAGAAAGACTTCACATGGGATGCAACCATCAACTTCAGCAAACAATCTTCTGAGATCACTTCTACAAGTGGTGCCGAAGTAGTTGTTATATCTGCTGCAGGTAGTACTGGCTATGTATTAAAGCCAGGTTATAAAATTGGTCAGTTATTCGGTTTCGTAATGCCGCGTTCATTAGATGCAGTAAATCCAGTAACAGGTGCTCCGGCATTTACTGCTGCTGAAAAAGCATTGTATACTGTTGCCAGCAACGGTTATGTTGTAAACAAAGCCACCAAGCAGCCTGTTGCTATTCCAGGCCAGTTCAGCTTTGGAGATCCTAACCCATTATTCAACATGTCATTCATCAATAACTTCTCTTACAAAGGAATGTTATCATTGAGCATGCAGTGGGATTGGGTTAATGGTAGCCACCTGTACAACCAAACCAAAGAGTGGATGTATCGTGATGGTATTCACAGCGATTACACAACTCCTATCACTATTGATGGCGCTACTCAGGCTTACACTGCTTTCTACCGTGGTGTTTACCAGGTTGGTGCAAACAATGGTACCAAAGATTATTTCTATGAAGACGCTTCTTTCATGCGCTTAAGAAATATTTCAGTTGCTTTTGATTTTGCCAAAGCATTTAAACTGAAAGGCTTCACCAAATTACAACTGGTATTGTCTGGTCGTAACCTGGTTACTTTCACTAAATACACTGGTATGGATCCGGAAGTTAGTTCTGGTGCAAGCAACTCTGCTTTTGACCGCGCAGTTGACCACAACTCAATTCCTAATACAAAAGCGTACACTGTAGGCTTGAACTTTGGATTCTAATTGATAACAATAAAATTGATACTAATGAATAAGAATAAAATATTGATTGGATTACTGGGTCTAACGCTGAGTGTAAGCTCTTGCAAAAAGGATCTGGATATATCCAACCCCAATCAACCCACTCCTCAGAGTGCTGCCAGCGAAATTGGTGTAGTATCTCTTGGCCAGGGCGGTATTTACCGTAACGGTTTCTACTCCCTTAAATTCTACGATGGTGTTAACGGACGTTTCTGGGCTGGTGCTACCGGTTTCCATGAACTGATGGGAGACATGATTGGAATGGAAGCTGCTAACCAGTTTGCCAACCAGATCGGTTGCCCGGATAAAGTAACATTAGACAATGGTACTGTAATCAATAACCCGAATGCTGATGCAACTCAGTACGGTTTATTGAGAAGGGTTAACTCTAACCAGCAATCAGGCTCTAACCCGCTTTATTTTGAGTGGGCTTATATGTACAACCTGATCACTTCTGCCAACTCTGTACTGGATATTGCCGGTAAAACCACTTTTAGTGGTGGTACTGCTGCTGCAGCTACCAAACTGCAGACCATTACTGCATGGTGTAATTTTTGGAAAGGATATGCGTATTCAAGAATTGGTTCTATCTATTATGCTGGTTTAATCAACAACGGTGTAAATGGGGTAACCAATGGTAACTATGTTACTAAAGATGCAATCCTTACTGAAGCGGAAGCTTGTTTCGCAAGAGCGGTAACAGCTATCAATGCTGCTACATCTACTGCTGATTATACAGCTATCATGTCTAATTTGATTCCTTCTTACCTGCAAACAGGAAGAGGTACTGTACCTTCTGGTGCTGCATGGATCCGCAACATCAATACCATGCGTGCAAGAAATATCGTAGCCAATAACCTGGTTTCTGTTATGACTCCTGCTCAGTGGGCTACCGTTCAGACTTTAACTACCAATGGTATTACTGCTTCTGATCCTGTATTCACAGGCCGTACAGATCCAAATGGTGATTTCCTCGGAACTACTATTGCTGACAAAGCACAGTCTTCATCAGCAACAACTGGTGGATACAAAGTGAGTGAGCGTTTTGTTCAGGAATTCTATGCTGGTGATAACCGCAGAACCAACAATATCCGTGCGTTAAATGCAGGTATTGGTAACTTCAACCAGGATCGTGGTAACAGCTTCAACACACGTTGGACTTTGTTCAACGGCGGTAACGGTGTTTTAGGTACAATTGTTTATGCTAACACCACTGCAGGTGCTAACGAAATTACCCTTTGCGGTAGTTACGAAGAGAATGCATTGATGCGTGCTGAAGCCTTGATCCGTCAGGGTGGACAAGCCAATATTGATGCTGGTGTTGTTTTGATCAATGCGGTAAGAACTAACCAGGGTGCCGGATTAGCTGCAATTGCTGCTGGTCAGACTCAGGCTGCTGCTGCAGAGATCTTAAGAAGAGAAAGAAGAGTTGCTTTGGCTTTCAAAGGACTGTCGTTCTACGATGCACGTCGTTATGATATCATCGCTCCTACTAAATCACGCACAGGTTGTGTGTTGGTTGCAGGAACTGCTGGTACATTAAATACCAATGCTACTATCACTTATGGTTTCCTTGATTATTGGGATGTTCCGGATAATGAACTGGCTTACAACCCAGCTGCTGCCGGAAGTGCACCAACCAAGAACCCTAAATAAGAATTTCTCTAGTTTCTCTTGTTTAATTTTTAAGTACGCGGGCCCCAATCTTGGGGCCCGCTTTTTGTTACTTAAATTGATTAGCTTTAATACATAAATAGTATCATATGACTGTTCGATTACTCCTTTTTGCTTTTCTGCATGCCCTGGGTGCTGTTCCGCTTGCAGCTCAACCAGGCACCGGTCAGAACATTGGCAAATGGGATAACCAGATCTACATCAAAGACATTAATGGCAGGCCTGTTACTGCTCAATATGCCGATGTAACCGGCTTTCCTTATGTATTGAACAGTTTTAAGTTTGGCGCCATTGAATTAAAGAATGGGAGAAAGTTTGTGAATGTTCCGCTGAGGTTGAATATCGTTTCTCATGAGATCAATTTTATCTCACCCAATAAAGAAGAAGGATTTATCGGAAGCGATTTTGTAAAGGAGGTTGCATTTGCCGATTCCAGCCTGGATATCGTACAGGTATATGTTTTTCGTGCAGGGCTGCCTGCCATCGACAACCATAAAGCCAATGAATTTTGTCAGGTACTGGCAGATGGAAAAATTGCGCTTATTAAAGCGATGGTAAAGCGGATCGATACCCGCAAGAATGATCTGTCGGGAGAGATCTACAAGGAGTTTGCCTTATACGAAGACCTGTTCAGCTACCAGAACGGTGAAATGAAACGATTTAAAAAAGACAAGGAGTTTATACTGAATCTGATGCAGGATAAACGCGCTTTGATGGAAGCTTACTTCAAGGCAAATAAAGGAAATCTAAAAAATCAGCAATACCTCGCAGGGATATTTCAGTATTACAACAGTTTGTAGTCATACCTGTTTAATAAGTTTTGCGCGTTTCATGAGCCATGCCTGATTAATAAGTAATGTGCGCTCAATGATACATGCCTGATTAATAAGTCAGGCCAGCTAACCAGGTATTTTCCGGCAACCTGTTGAATGATATTTCTACCAATCTTTACGCACCAAACCTTCCTTATAGTTTGATCTCTTCTTCATGCTCATTGAAGAAACGGAATTCAATGATGTGATAATTGGTATTTTCTTTAATGCTTATTTTTGTTCTGAATTTCTTGTTCCATTTTTTAATAATGGAATTAAAGAACCAGCCTTTGGTAAGGTGAGAATATACAATCGGATGAACTACCAGCGTAAGATTCTTATGCGCATGACTGGTTAAATAATACAGGCGTTTTTCAATTTCATCTTCCAGTAAAAGGGTAGAAGTGATCTTACCGGTACCATTGCAAACAGGACAGGCTTCTGAAGTATTGATATTTACTTCCGGACGCATTCTCTGACGGGTAATCTGTAAAAGACCAAACTTGGAGATGGGTAAAACAGAATGCTTTGCACGGTCGGTTTTCATAAAACCCTCCATCGCTTCCTGTACTTTCTTTTTGTTGTCGGGCAATTTCATGTCTATGAAATCCACCACAATAATACCACCGATATCACGCAGGCGTAACTGACGGGATATCTCCTCAGCCGCTTCCATATTGGTTTGCAGGGCATTCTCTTCCTGGTTATTGCTTACGCTTTTGTAACCACTGTTTACATCAACAACGTGTAAAGCTTCTGTATGTTCAATGATCAGGTAAGCACCACTTGGCAGATTTACTGTTTTGCCAAAAGAAGATTTAACCTGTTTGGTTATTCCATAATGATCAAAAATGGGTAAGCCGTTTCCCTGAAACAGCGTTACAATATCTTTTTTATCCGGAGCAATGCGTTCTATATAACTCTGTGTAACAGCAAACAGTGCTTTGTCATTCACCACCACTTTATTGAAATCTGCACTCAGCAGATCGCGCAATATGCTGGTTGTTTTTGTTTCTTCACTCAATATACGAACAGGTGCAACGGCGCCTTTTAAATTGATCTGGATACTTTTCCAGTTCTCAATAATGGCCAGTAGATCCTGGTGCAGTTCTGCGGTACTTTTTCCTTCTGCTGCAGTTCTTACAATGATTCCAAAATTCTTAGGACGTATTGCTTCTACAATTTTATGCAGTCGTTTTCTTTCTTCTGAAGAATGTATTTTTTTGGATACGGCAACAATTTCGTTAAAGGGGGTAACTACTACAAATCTTCCCGGAAGAGAGATCTCGCAGCTTAATCTTGGTCCTTTGGCTGCAATAGGTTCTTTGAGGATCTGAACAAGTACATTGGGCTTACCGTTCAATACTTCGTTGATCTTTCCGGTCTTTACAATTTCCGGCTCTGTTTGAAATTTAGCAAAATCAAACCCGTTTGGCTCCTTATCGTTCATGGCCATCTGGGTGTATTTAATAATAGACTTTACGTAAGGACTCAGGTCTGTATAGTGCAGAAATGCGTCTTTCTCAAAGCCTACATCAACAAATGCAGCATTCAGGCCAGGGATCAGTTTTTTAACCTTACCCAGGTAGAGATCACCAACAGCAAAATTCATGTCGGTGCTTTCGTTATGCAGTTCAACCAGTTTCTTATCTTCTAATAAAGCTATTTCAACACCGGTTGGAGCTGCGTTTATGATCAGTTCTTTGTTCACAATGGCAACTTTAAAATACAAATACACCCCCCAATTGCGGGCAGTGTTCATCTACTTAAACTATACATCGTCGCTGCACGGAAGGAAAGAAGTAAGTAAAGTTGCAGGAGTGAGGAACTCAGCGACAGCATGTAGATAAGTATTAGATGCACTGCATCCTAGGATACAGTGCATCTAAAATATGTTCAAGAGGAAAAGAATTATTTATTCTTCTTCTTATGACGATTCTTTCTTAAACGTTTTTTTCTTTTGTGCGTCGCAATTTTATGACGCTTTCTCTTCTTACCACAAGGCATACCAAGATTTTTTAATAGTTAAACAATGATTTATTTTCTCAACTCAATGATTCTTTTGTTCAGTTCCTCTTTTGCTTCCGGAATGTTGACCATTTTCATTGCTTTTTCGTAATAAGCAATTGCATTGGCTTTATCTCCCTTCAGCTCATATGATTCGGCAATATGAAATACTGCTTCAACATTCAGCGGGTCTGCTTTTAAAACGGCTTGAAAACGCTCAATGGCTTTATCCAGCTGACCGCTTTTTTTACCTCCCAAACCCAAAACCATCTGTCCGTATACATTACCGGGGTTGCGTTGAACCACTTCCCTGACCGGTGTTATACCCTCCATCGGGTTACTGCTTAGGTTTCCAAATATATAACAAGCACCCAGTCCAATCTTGCTAGAATCATTTGCAGGATTGATTTTCAAGGCACTCTCCAAAAGAACTTTTGCGTTACTCGCCAGCCAGTTTTGCATGGCCGGTTCCCCACTCACCATTAGTCTATCTAAAAACAAGCGGGCGGCAAAGGTGAGGCTTTTTTCAGAATTTTCCAACTTAGAAGCTTCGGAAGTATAATAAGCGTATGGTTCGAACACATTTGCAGAGTCTTTCCAGAACCTGGCAAGCTGGTGGAACACATGAATCTGCTGTTCTTTGATGTTACCTCTTATAACAGAATTTTCTAATGCTGTAATCCTTTGTGCCTGTTCTGCACTGATTTTAGACATGGCTTCTGCCAGAATATTTTTTCTGAAATCGATTTTTTCGTTGCCGTGGTCGTGTCCGTCGTTGGCCGAATGGGTACTGTCTGATGTAGTACCGGTCTTAACAGGAACAGTTCTACCCCCCAAATACAGGCCGGCAAAAATTACCAGAGATATAGCTACCAGAACTAATTGTTGTTTTTTCACTTAGCGATTCACTTTTTGCAAAGGTAGCTTACTTGCGTCTGCTTTTTACTTCGCTAACAAATTCTTTGGCAGGTTTAAATGCTGGAATAAAATGTTCGGGTATTTCAACAGCAATATTCTTTTTTATATTGCGACCGATCTTAGCAGCTCTTTTTTTAGTAATGAAGCTGCCAAATCCACGTATATAAATGTTCTGGCCTTCGGAAAGACTTTCTTTCACCTCTTTAAACATAGTTTCCAAAGTAACCAGCACATCTACTTTAGGGATGCCGGTTTTTTCGGAGATGTTATTGATGAGATCTGATTTTCTCATTATTGTGGGTTTGTATAATAATTTTGTTGAATTAAAGTAACTTAAAAAGTTTCAATTCTGCAAGAAAGATATAACTAAATTTACCAATTTAAGGTTCATTTATCAAATAATTCAACCACTTACAGTTGTAAAATTCATTATATATTTAGTAACCGATCGTAGAAATTGACAAAATCCCTTAAAAATATCCCTGAAATATCCTTAATTGACCTTCAAAAGGCCTTTACCAGCGAGCTGATGCGCTGGAATCAAGACCATAACCGGCGTCAAATGCCCTGGAAAGGGGAAAGAGACCCGTACAAGATCTGGCTGAGCGAAGTGATCCTTCAGCAAACCAGGGTGGAGCAGGGGCTGGAGTATTATAACCGGTTCATAAATCAGTATCCTACCATTACCCAATTGGCAAAGGCAAAAGACGAAGCCGTATTTAAATTATGGGAAGGCCTTGGCTATTACAGCCGCTGTCGCAATCTGTTAGCTACTGCCCGGTACATTGCTTTTGAATTAGGGGGAATCATGCCCGGCAAATACGAGGAACTGCTGCAATTAAAGGGTGTGGGTCCATATACTGCCGCTGCCATAGCTTCTTTTGCATTTAACCTGCCTCATGCGGTGGTAGATGGCAATGTTTTTAGGGTAATAGCCCGGTATTTCGGGATCGATCATCCTACCGACACCAGTGCCGGTAAAGCCCTGTTTACCCACCTGGCCAATGAGTTACTGGCTGCTAAAGAAGCCGGGCGGTATAACCAGGCCATCATGGATTTCGGGGCCACTGTTTGCAAACCGGCATTGCCCGCCTGTACCAGTTGTCCTTTGCATAAAAACTGTGCAGCATTGAAAGCAGGTACCGTTAACAAGCTGCCGGTTAAAACCAAGACCATCCTTCGTAAAAACAGGTGGTTGGATTATTTTATCTTCTCCCATCAAACAACCATTGGTATCAGCCAGAGAACCAATAAGGATATCTGGCAGGGCCTTCACGAGTTTTACCTGGTGGAGTCAGACAAAATGATCCCCTGGAGCCAGCAGCTTATCAAGGAGTGGCTTTCTGCGCAGCTGGGGGTTGAGGGTGCAACCATTGAAGTTATTTCTCCGGTACGCAAACAGCAATTAACCCATCAGCAGATCAGTGGCCGGTTCATCCGTATTCAGCTCAGCAAAATACCTGATTCGCTGAAAGGGCTGGACTGGGTGAGTCCTGCTGAATTAAGAAAACTGGCCTTCCCCCGCTTTATCACTGCTTATTTTGAAGAAGGGCGCTAACTGGTTTTGCTCCCTGCTATTTTTTCAGATCAGTTGATTTCTTCTGAAAAAACGGTATTTTTAAACTACCCCTCCCATAACTACCTAAACAATACTTCTATGCGTGGTGTAAACAAGGTAATGCTGATAGGCAATCTGGGTAAAGACCCCGATGTGCAACACCTGGAGGGTAATATTGCAGTGGCCAAATTTCCGCTGGCTACTACAGAAACCTATAAGGATCGAACCGGTAAACTGGTTTCGCAAACCGAATGGCACACCGTTGTTTTATGGAGAGGACTTGCCGAACTGGCCCAGAAATACCTGCACAAGGGCAGCCTGATTTATGTAGAAGGCCGGCTCAGAACCAGAAGCTGGGAAGACAAGGAAGGCCATAAAAAGTTTGCAACCGAAGTAGTGGCCGATAACCTGATCATGCTCGATAAAAAAGCAGATGGGTCTGCGGGAACGCATGGATTTGGGGAGGGATTGGAAGGTTTTGGCGATGATTCGCCGAATATATCCGATCCGGGGGAATCACTTCCGTTTTAATTGTCGCAGAAACGATATTTTTGCCTGGAATGGTTAAGCAGTTCAGCTGCTTAACTGATTGTTTAAATAAAACAACTGATTTTGGATCATCATCCGGTTACTGGATTTCTTTCATCTGTCCACTTGCTTTCTGCCATGCAGGCACAGGGTACCACTGTACTGGTCATGGCACTTTTCTTTTTACTTTTTCTGTCGTTTGTTTTATCGGGCGCTGAAGTAGCTTTTTTTTCATTGACACACAAAGACATCAATTTACTGCGCTCTAAACAGCAGCCTCCTTATCAGCGGATCGTAGAGCTGCTGGAAGAACCCAAAATTTTACTGGGGTCATTGCTGATCGCCAATAGTTTTATCAATATCTCCATCATCATCATTTCCAATTTACTGATAGATGATATGTTTGATTTTGAACAGTTCAACGCGGTATGGGTTGAATATGTAATTAAGATAGTAACGGTATCATTTGTACTCGTGTTGTTTGGGGAAGTAATGCCCAAAGTACTGGCCACACAAAATAATATCCGGTTCGCCAAAGATTTCGGAGGCATTATTCAGTTTCTTACTTACCTCACTTACAGGTTAAGCAAGTGGATGGTGAAATATTCCGATGTAGTAGAAAAGAAACTGACCTCGCATACTAACGGCGGCTCTTATAGTTTGCAGGAGCTGGATCATGCAATAGATATCACTACCGACAACACTGCTTCTGAAAGAGAAAAAAACATCCTGAAGGGTATTGTTAAGTTTGGCAATATTACCGTTAAGCAGATCATGAAAACCCGCGTGGATGTGCATGGGGTGAGTGAAGAGATGCCTTTTGTTGAACTGATCAATACGGTCCGTGAATTGAATTACAGCCGGTTGCCGGTGTATAAGGAAGGGCTCGATAATGTAGTGGGAATGGTGCATACCAAAGACCTGCTCCCTTATCTGGATGAACCAGATGACCATCACTGGCAAGCACTGCTCCGGCCTCCTTATTTTGTACATGAACAAAAGCTGATCGATGATCTGTTGAATGAATTTCAGGCGAAGCATATTCACTTTGCAGTGGTGGTAGATGAGTTTGGTGGAACCAGTGGTATTGTTACGCTCGAGGATATTCTGGAAGAGATCATCGGAGAAATCAAAGATGAGTTTGACGAGGAAGATACCGGTTGTAAAAAAATAGATGATTTCAATTTTATTTTTGAAGGTAAAACCATGATCAATGATGTATGCAAGTTCATGGGTATTGATGCAGATACATTTGATGGATTAAAAGGCGAGAGCGATTCACTGGCTGGTCTGGTGCTGGAACTTGCAGGGGAAATACCGGTGGCGGCATCTGTGCTTACCGCCGGAGATTTTGACTTTACGGTACTGGAAGTTGCCATCAACAGAATCAATAAAATTAAAGTAACGGTTAAGCAGAAGGAAGGGTAATATTCAGAGCAGTATAGCATTAAGATTGTAGTATGAGTCAGATAAAGCGGTTGTTTTTATGGATATTGGTTGGTGGAACGGGTATCGGCGCAACGTTGATCGCTTCCTGCAACAGCCCCTTCACACCCAAGCCCACCGGCTATTTCAGCATTCCGTTCCCGGAAAAAAAATACCAGCTGTTCAACCAGCCCGGCTATCCCTATACATTTGAATATCCGGTTTACGCCACCATTACCAAAGACAGTACTTACTTTGGAGAAACTACCGAAAACCCCTGGTGGATCAACCTGAATTTCCCGCAGTTCAACGGAAGGATCTATATCAGCTACAAAGAAATTGGCATCAATAAATTTGATACACTGGTGAAACATTCATTTGCCCTTACCGGTAAACATACTTCCAAAGCTTATTCCATCAACGATTCACTCATCAGCACCCCTAATAATATCAAGGGGATGTTTTTTACGGTGGGTGGCGATGTGGCTACGGCCAACCAGTTTTTTTTAACAGATTCCACCAAACATTTTTTACGGGGTGCGCTTTATTTTGATGCTGCACCCAACGCCGATTCACTGGGCATTGTGAACCGGTTTTTAATAGAGGATGTGCGGCATCTGATCAACAGTTTTAAATGGCGCAACAATTAACCCCGTTGATTATTCGCTTATATTTACTTAAATATTTTTCTGATAATGATAGCAATTGATCATGTTCTGGTAAGTGACGAAGTAGTTGAAGAGCAATTTGTATGTGATCTCAATAAATGCAAAGGTGCCTGCTGCGAAGATGGTGATGCAGGTGCCCCCATGGAAATGTGGGAGCTGAAAAAGCTTGATGAGTTTTATGAGGTGATCAAACCTTATATGACCAAAGAGGGGATTGCTGAAGTAAAGCGTGGTGGCAAATACGTGTACGACCAGGAGTTTGGATGGGTAACACCTACCATTGACGGAGCCATCTGTGCCTACGGGTTAAAAGACGAAATGGGCATTATCAAATGTGGCATTGAGCAGGCCTACAATGATGGCAAATCAGACTGGAAAAAACCGGTCAGCTGTCACTTGTTTCCTATTCTGGTAAAGAAGAGCAAAAGGGATCCGGACATGGAATATGTGAACTATGAACCGAGAGAAGATATCTGTAAATGTGGTTGCAACCTTGGTAAAAAACTAAAAGTGCCCGTGTATGTTTTTCTGAAAGAGGCGCTGGTCAGAAAATACGGAGAAGAATTTTATAATACACTCTCCGCTGCGGCAGAGCAGCTGAAAAATAATCAATAAGCATGAGCAATACTGCAGCTTCATTCATCGCCAAGAGTACTATCAAGGCTGCTGATCTCGATCATCGCAGAAAGATCAATTTTAATATTGGCAAGTACAATGCGGTGGTGCCTCAGGGTAAGAAACAGTTTGCCGATATCATGCTTACCCGCGAAACGGCTAAGAATAAAAAATGGGAGGCCATCGAGCATCTCGATAAATACCTCGAAGAGTTTGAGCGCAAAATTACCGCCAGAGGCGCTAAAGTACTTTGGGCAGATACAGTAAAAGAAGCACAGGATTATATTGGCGCTATTTGCAAACAGAAGCAATGCAAAACGCTGGTGAAGAGTAAGAGCATGGTTACGGAAGAGATTCACCTGAATGCTTATCTGGAGCAGAACGGCATAGAAAGCGTAGAAACAGATCTGGGAGAATATATACAACAGCTGGATGGCGAAGCACCTTATCATATTGTTACACCGGCCATGCACAAGAGCAAGGAAGATGTAGCCAGGTTATTTGCCCAGAAACTGGGAACACCGGGTGGGTTATCTCCGGAGGAACTTACCATGGTTGCCAGGGTAAAACTCAGGGAAAAATATGTGCAGGCAGAAGTAGGGGTTACCGGTGCTAATTTTATTTTACCGGATATAGGTGCTATAGCAATTACAGAGAATGAAGGGAACGCCCGCCTCAGTTGTGCATGGCCTAAAACACATATTGTGGTGGTGGGTATAGAAAAAGTAATTCCTTCTGTACATGATCTTCCATTATTCTGGCCGCTGCTTTCCACTTTTGGAACGGGGCAGAAAATGACTGTTTACAATACGATTATTGCGGGCCCCAAACAAGCCAATGAAACGGATGGCCCCGAAGAGATGATCGTGATCCTGCTCAACAATGGCAGAACCAATCTGCTGGCCAATCCTACGGCCAGAGAAGCTTTGTATTGTATCCGATGTGGTGCCTGCCTGAATGCCTGTCCGGTGTATAAAAATATTGGTGGTCATGCTTATGGAACAACCTACAGCGGCCCGATCGGTAAAGTCATTACGCCCTATCTGAGTGGGATGGAAGAATACAAGCACCTGAGTTATGCATCCTCCCTTTGTGGCAACTGTACAGAAGTTTGTCCGGTAAGAATTAATCTGCACGAACTATTGCTCGATAACCGCCATGAGTCGGTAAAACAGGGCAATAGCAGCCTTGCAGAAAGACTGGCATGGCAGGCATGGAAAACGGCCAGCCTCAGCAGGATGATGATGAACTCCGGTAATGGTAAAATAAAGAACTGGGTGGTCAATAAAGTATTTAAAGGTTGGACCACACATAGAAGTGAACTGGATTTTAGCCCTAAAACTTTTAATGAACGCTGGAAGGAAGAGGGTAAGCGCTAAAAAATGTAGATTATCCACTTGATAACATCTCCCGATAAAACGATCCTGATTTATACCGGGCATAGCTGTCCGAGGCTGCAATATATTGCGGATGTTCTGTTTGCCGGTAAGGCCGGATTAACGAACTCGGCAGAAGACTTTATTTCGTTTACAGGTTTCAAAATCAATTACACGGCAGAACGAATGGGTGCAGTAAACACCATTTCGCAACAAAGTTCAGACACAATTACTGCTGATACTCTTCCTGATACTCTTCCTGAAACTGCTGCTGCAGAGCACTTGTGGATTGTTCCGCACGGATTGCTGGAGCAGTCTGGAATTCAACCGCAAGCAACCGACTGTTTTAAATGGGAGGGCCTGACCGTTTTTTTTAAAACAGCCGGTGATATTCCTTTTGATTTTCTGGCGGCTTCTTTTTATTTGATTTCCCGCTACGAAGAATACCTGCCTCACCACAAAGATGCATTTGGCAGATACGCACACACCAATAGCCTTGCTTACAAAGAGCAGTTTTTAAACCAGCCCCTGATCCAGTGCTGGCTGGAGAAAATTACCCCTGCTAATCAATGGAAGCAACCATTCAGCTTTCTGCCCACTTACGATATTGATATTGCTTACAGTTACCTGCATCATTCTACAATCAGAAATGTAGCCGGCTTTTTCCGTGATTTTCTGCGCATGGATGCACAGGCTGTTGGGGAACGGTTGCAGGTGCTGAATGGCATACGCCCCGATCCTTACGCAGTTTATGAATGGCTGGATCTCTTGCATGACAGCCTTCAACTAAAACCAATTTATTTCTTTCTTGTGGCGCAGCATAAAAAAGGACTGGATAAAAATTTATCTCCGCATTTGCCTGCTGTAAAAAAACTCATTGCGCATTGTGCTGCATTGTACCAACTGGCTGTTCATCCATCGGTGAGGTCTGTGGCTCATCCGGAAATACTGAAAAAAGAAATCGGGCTGCTGCAAATGAATAGTGGTCAACCAATCACTGCTTCCAGAAATCATTATATCATGCTGCAGTTCCCACAAACATACCGCTCCCTGATTGCAGCGGGTATGGAGCAGGACTATTCTATGGGATACCCTTCCAGCAACGGTTTCAGGGCTTCTTATACTGCACCGTTTTTATGGTTTGATCTGTTGGCCGATACCGTGACCGGTTTAACAATTCATCCATTTTGCTATATGGATTCAACGGCTATTTTTCAGGAAAGACTGGCTCCGGAAATAGCGGCGGAAGACCTTCAGTATTATTTTGATACGGTAAAATGGAGCGGTGGTGAATGCATCACCATCTTTCACAATAATTTTTTAACGCAGCAGGAAGGTTTTATAGCATGGAGAGATCTGTACGCCGATTTTCTGCTTCGCAATTTTACCCGCTAACTTATTCTATGGGTTCTACAAGGGCCTTGCGTTGTTTCCTTAAACTCTGGTTCACAATATAGACCCCTATCAAAGTGATCAGTGAACCCAGTAAGATGTTTAATGTAAGCGCCTCCTTAATCAGAAAAGAACCAATGATGGTAGCTACAATCGGATTGATGTATGCATAAAGGGCTGCAATGGATGGCTCGAGGTATTTCATGGTATATATAAACGCAATAAAAGCCAGGATAGACCCAAACACTACCAGATAAGCAATGGCCAGCCAGGTTTTTAAAGGAATTTGCGAAACGGGAATCGTTTTGCCGGATATCAATGCAATGGCTAGCAGTATGAAAGAGGCAAAGAACATTTGTACGCCCGTTGCATAATAGGGATTGATATTCATTTTTTTGCGGGCGATGAAAATAGTTCCCACGCTCCAGCCCAGCATGGCCAGTATCGATACACCTACTCCGATCCAGTATCCCGGATTCTGTGTATGAAAAGTATGCTCATAAAATACCAGTCCTATTCCGGAAATACCCAGCAGGATGCCCAAAAAAGTAAAGCCGGTAATTTTTGTATTCTTATAAAAAACGCGTTCGATGATCACCACCGAAAGTGGATACAAGGCAGCAATTAATGCAGCCAGTCCGCTAGAAATATATTGTACTCCCATTGTTGCCAGTCCGTTGGCTGCAACAAAAAGCAGTACAGACATGCCTGCCATCCATTTCAATTGTTGCAGAGAAGGCAGCTTTTCTCCTTTCACCAGAAAAAAACCGGCAAATAAAGTACCCGCAATGAATTGCCGGATGGCGGCCACTTCAAATGCGGGTACTTGTTGCACAGCTATCCTGCTGGCAATCCAGCTGGTTCCCCAGACAATGCTGGTTACGGCTAAAGCTATATATGATTTCTGTTTAGTGGTCAAGGGTGATTAATGTTTGAAATGTCTGGTGCCGGTCATTACCATGGCCAATCCTTTTTCTACACAATATGCTATGCTGTCTTTATCTCTTACAGATCCTCCCGGTTGAATAAACGCTTTGATGCCTGCTTCATGTGCAATCTGCACACAGTCATTGAAGGGGAAGAATGCATCGGATGCAAGAACGGCTTCATTCAGATCAAATTTAAACTGATGCGCTTTTTCAATGGCATGGCGCAATGCATCTACCCGGCTGGTTTGTCCGCAACCCTTTCCTACCAGTTGCATATTGCTGATCAGGGCAATGGCATTGCTCTTTAAATGTTTACAAACAATATTGGCAAATTCCAGATTAATTTTTTCTGACGCAGTGGTTGGTCTTGCGCCCACTTCATCCCATTTTTCGTAATTACCTGCATCACTGTCCTGTTCCAGAGAACCATTCAGTACAGACTTAACGATCAGGGTTGTTTTAAAACCGGTATCCTTCAGTTGCAGTAAAATGCGGTTCTTCTTGCTTTTTAAAATCACCAGTGCATCTTCTTCAAATGACGGTGCAATCAATACTTCAAAAAATAGCTCGTTGATGGCCTCAGCGGTTGCAGCATCAATGGGTTTATTGGTAACCAGTACGCCTCCAAATGCACTCTCCGGATCTCCTGCCAGCGCCGCATCCCAGCTTTCTTTAACAGTAGCTCTTGCAGCAATGCCGCATACATTGGTATGTTTGATGATGCCGAATACGGCATTGGATGCTGTGCTGAAATCGCCAATCAGCTGAATGGCGGCATCTACATCTACCAGGTTATTGTAGGATAATTCCTTTCCGTTCAATTGTAAAAAGAGCTCTGCGAGGTTTCCTTTGAATACTGCCTTCTGGTGTGGATTTTCTCCGTAACGCAATACCTGCTCCTGCATTGGGTTGAAGTAATTGCTGATGGCAATATCATAGTGCATGACTACTTCAAATGCTTTGGCAGCAAATGTCCTGCGTTGTTCCAGCGAGAGTTCTCCCTCTTGGTTAACGAGTAATTGTTCGAGTGCTGCATAATCATCTTTAGCAGCTATCACAGTGATGTCTCTGAAGTTCTTGGCCGCGGCACGGATCATAGAAGGTCCACCGATATCAATTTTTTCGATGATGGCTTTTTCTTCGCTGGTGCTCTTTAATGTTTCTTCGAAAGGATAGAGGTCTACAATTACGAGATCGATCTCCGGAATATTGTACGCTTTCATTTCTACCAGATCCTGAGGTTCGTACCTTCTTCCTAAAATACCACCAAATACGGCAGGGTGCAGTGTTTTAACCCTTCCTCCTAAAATGGACGGATAGGTGGTTAAGCTCTCTACAGGTACACAGGTAATTCCAAGGTCTTCCAGAAATTTTTGCGTTCCTCCGGTAGAGTAAATGGTAATTCCCAGTGCTTGCAGCTGACGGGCAACAGGTTCGAGGCCGTCTTTATAAAAAACGGAGATCAGGGCGGATTGAATTTTCTTTTGCATGATGATTTTGTGCTTGCAGCCAAAGGCCGGTTAATATGAACCGTAATCGTCTAGAGATTGAACTCAAAAGCACCCGATCCGGGTACTGAATGATGGCGCAAATGTAAGTTCTCTGCTTCTTTTTTCCATCTTTCTATTTTCCACAAAGGGTTGCTGCAATCAAATACATAATATTTACTATTTATACAACGCGCTATTTCACTTAACCGGATAGCAGGGTTGCCCGAAATGATCACCAGGTCTACTTTTGGTGGAACGCTGTTTGCCGGCAAAGCCATGCCAGGGTATACGATCAGTACTGTTTTGTTCCGGCCAGTGATCAGCGGAAACTGAATTGCCCTGTTCATAGTTCGGGCAGCAGTACCTGCCCTGTAAACTGTTCGGGAAGGACGTAAATAATTATTTACCAACAATGGGGTTTTGTATGCAGCCGGGTTGCCCAGGTATAAATAAGTGTTTCCCTCTATCAGATCGATGGCAGTTGTTTTTGGAAAATAATACACCAGTAATTTTTGCTGCCTGGCGGCACGCATGGTACTATATGTTCCGATACCTGTCAGGCACAGCAGACCTGCCAACGATACGAATAACGCTTTTGGCTTTTTCTGCATCAGCCAGTAGGCCATTGCGCCAATGCATACATAGAGGCAAACGGTTTGCAGCAGATCAATCTGAAGATCATTGGTAACCGCAAAAGGAATACGGGCGGTATCTTCTATGATGCTGTTCATTTTCTGCAATAAAAACCCGGTGAGTTTGCCGGTGAGTGCCGCAATGATTGGAACGGGTGATACTACCAGTAATACAATTTCGAGATAGAGTATCAGCCCCGATAAAGGGATGGCTATAAAATTGGTAAAGAGAAAGAGGTTGGGGAACTGGTGAAAATAAAACAACAACAATGGCAGTGTAAGTATTTGTGCCGACAGGGTTACTGCAGTCAGTTCCCAGCAATGCCGGAGTAATTTATTTTTCAGGTAAAGCAAATGGGTAATTGGTTTAGCAAAAAGAGCAATACTGGTAACGGCTGCATAGGAAAGCTGAAAGCCAATATCCCATAGCAGTAAAGGATTAAAGCAGAGCATACAAAACGCAGATGCAGCCAGACTATTATAAATAGAAGCGGTTCTTTCCATTTGCTGACCCAGAATCAGAAAGCTGAACATGACCGCTGCGCGAAGTATAGAAGGCGATGCACCAGTGAGCAAAGTGAAGATCCAGATCACGAGTAATAAGATCACCGGCTTCAGCCATTTACTGTACCGGTATTTTTCGAATGGCTTCAACACCAATAACAAGAGTCCATAGATCATGCCGAGGTGCAATCCGCTGATGGCAATAATATGTACCACACCTGTGCTGCTGTATGCCTGCAATAATTCCTTGCTGAGATTTTTTTTATACCCGATCAGCAATGCTTCCGCAACGCCTGCTTCTTTTTCTCCTTTGATGTATTGGTTGAGTATACGCAATACCCCTGCTTTCAGTTGCGCCAATAATTGTGCTGTGCGGGCAATGGGTTGCCGGCCATATACCAGGTAGTCTCCGGGGTTTACATACAATTGGTAAAACAGTTGCTGGGAAGCCGCATATTTTTTATAATTGAATCCACCCGGATTGCCGGTTGCTGTAATGGGTTGGGGCTTTTTGCGCAACAACAACTGGGTGCCTGCCCCAATAGTTTCGGTGGTGTTACTGGACAATGAACTGTTCCCGGAAAAATACAGCATGATTTTTCCTTCGGCAACCGACGCGGTTGTTCTTTTTGTTGTACTGTTCCCCGTACTTGCTGTTAACGGTTCCAGCACCGTTGCTACAACCGGCAGCCGGTTAATGGGTACTGCTTCTTTTTGATGTGCCTGAATGAGCCAATAGCCCATGCCAACAAAGAGGAGCTGGATGGCAAGACCGGCCACCCACTGGCCTGCAAATTTATTCCGCACCGATAGCCGGTTAAACCCAAGCAGCACCAGCATAGCCAGTGCTATGATTGTGTATACTGGTAATAGCGGAACAGTACCATACCTGCCGGCAATAATACCTGCAATCAGGGCAAGCGCAATCCGAATAAATGGAAGCCTGTACCAGGCGGTCTCTTTGAAGATGGTTCGCATACCCTTCAACCTAAATAAAAAGGCTGCAAGAAAACTTGCAGCCGTTAAAAAACTTGGTAAAACAGGTATATCTACTTTATTTGCTCAGGTTCATACTACGCTCTTTGTACAGCGTACGGAAATAAGGATCTCTCAGGTCTTTAATGAAACGGATCGCTTCGCCGGTACTCTTCATTTCTGGTCCGAGCTCTTTGTTTACACCAGGGAATTTATCGAAACTGAAAACAGGTTCTTTAATGGCGTATCCTTCCATCTTTTTCTCGATGGTAAAGTCGGTGATCTTTGCTTCGCCCAGCATTACTTTGGTAGCAATATTGAGGTAAGGGATCTGGTAAGCTTTTGCAATGAACGGGGTAGTTCTGGATGCACGCGGGTTGGCTTCAATCACAAACACCTTATCGTTCTTAATGGCAAACTGAATATTGATCAGTCCGCGGATATTCAATGCTCTCGCAATTTTTTCGGAATAATACTCCATGGTTTCAACAACCAATGGCGTTAGGTTGAACGCAGGAAGAACGGCATTGCTGTCTCCGCTGTGAATACCGGCCGGCTCAATATGTTCCATCACACCCATGATGTGAAAATTCTCTCCGTCAAAAATGGCATCTACTTCTGCTTCCTGGCATCTGTCTAAAAAATGATCGATGAGTATTTTATTGCCGGGGAGGTGTTTCAATAAACTGATCACGGCTTTTTCTACATCTTCATCGTTGATCACAATACGCATTCTCTGTCCGCCGATCACATAACTTGGTCTTACCAGTACGGGATATCCAACCCTGTTGGCCACTTCAATCGCTTCGTCTGCATTGTAAGCCGTACCATATTCCGGATAAGGGATATTGATCTCTTTCAGCAAATCGCTGAATCTGCCGCGGTCTTCTGCAATATCCATGTTGTCGAAAGAGGTACCTATTATTTGGATGCCTTTTTCGTGCAGTCGTTTGGCCAGTTTCAGGGCAGTTTGCCCGCCAAGCTGAACGATTACACCATCGGGCTGCTCCAGTTCAATGATCTCCCAGATATGTTCCCAGAATACCGGCTCGAAGTACAGCTTATCGGCCATATCAAAATCGGTAGAAACAGTTTCGGGGTTACAATTGACCATAATGGCCTCAAAACCACATTCTTTGATGGCCAGCAGGCCGTGAACGCAGCAATAATCAAACTCAATGCCCTGACCAATTCTGTTGGGGCCACTGCCCAAAACAATAATTTTCTTCTTTTTAGAGGGGATTGATTCGTTGGAGTTGAGAGTAGGGTTCATTTTCTTCAGGAATTGCGCGAAATTACGATTACTGACCAATTTTAACCGTTATTTTTTAAAAAAAGCGCTGTTTTTCCTTGCGCGCCAAGGGGTGTACCCGCCAGACTCACCGTTTAATTCAGTAAATTGAACCTTCAAATACTTTCCTGTATGAGAACAATTTCTGGATTTTTGCTGATTGCCGTCATGTGGCTTACCGCCTGCACTACTGCCAGGGTGGCGAACGTAGAAACTGCACCGGGTGCAGATCTTAAACAGTACCAGACTTTTGGCTTTTACGAATTAAAGGCCTCGGGCGATACCACGGTGGCGCATTTTGATGAGCGGGTTAATCTGATCAAAGACGCTATTACTGCAGAAATGACCCAAAGAGGGTTTAAGGTTTCTGCCAATCCCCAGCTGCTGGTGAATATTGGTATTGTGGTAAAGGAAGAAATACAAACCAGAACGACCGACTGGCAAACAGATGGCCGTTATACCTATGTGGGTCAGCGCAATTATAAATGGGAATCGAAGGAAGTGGAAGTAGGCCGTTACCGGCAGGGTTCCATTACACTGCATGTGGTAGACGCTGCTAAGAATGTGATGTTGTGGAGGGGAACGGTGAACGGGGTAATGCCCGACGATGAAAAAAATATCCCTAAAGCGGCCGCGGCCGGTATGAAGGAACTGTTTCTGCAGTTTCCGGTGCAGTAGTGCCAACTGCGTAGTGTTCTCAATAGTATTGCGCAAGACAGATTGAGCTGCCGGGTACGCATTAATTGACCTTGCATAATTCTTCCCAACGCGATGTATAGCGCGGGCTCCGGAGTTCCTGCCGCATTTTCCAGTTGCGTTTGGTGCCCGATGAAGCAAACTTGATGATATCGTTGCGCATGCCAAAATTCACATTGTCGATGGTGCTCATCAGCATGCGGTTTTTATTATTTTCCGGAGGGGTAAACAGGTTGCCCTGTATGGAACTATCGGGAACAATACCGCTGAGGATCACCCCTGCTTTTTTATAGATTTTTCCTTTTTCGAACAAGCGTTCTATCATGGCCACCGCCGGCTTGATGAGTTCGTTGGTAGAAGAACTGGCCTGCGGTAATCTGGTGTACGTACTGATGGAAGGGCCATGCCGGAAATACCCGTTGATTGCGGGCGCTTCCTTTGCAACAATAAAAACACTGATCACCGCGGCGGCGGAATGCTGCCGCCTTAATTTTTCTGCTGCCCTGGAAGTGTAGGTGGCAATGGCTTCCCTGATTTCGGAGAGGGTGCTTACCGGGGTACCGAACATGCGGGTAGTGGCAATCATTTTTTTGGTGACGCGTTCCTCGTTCATCACCATACTCTCTTCACCGTTCAACTCGCGGATCAGTCTTACCCCAACAACACCACCCATGTTACGGTGTGCCCAGGCAATGTTCTGCTTGCTCAGTTCAAGTGCATTGTAGATATTGAACAACTGCAGTTTAGTAGCGTACTGGCGGCCTACTCCCCATATATCTTCTACTGCTGTTTTTTGAAGGGCCTGCTGGATCTTCCGATCGGTATTGAGCACCAGTACGCAGTTGGTAACGAGCTTGTGTTTTTTTGCCAGCCGGTTGGCCACTTTGCTCAGCACTTTGGTAGGTGCCACACCAATGGATACTTTAATGCCGGTCCATTGTTCTACCATGTCTTTGAGGTAGGTAGAGAACTGCTGCAGTTCCTTGTCGGGAATATGGTTCAGGTCTACAAAACATTCATCTACCGAATAGACTTCTACGGTTTGCGGAGGAAGCAACATCCGCAGGGTTTCCATCACGCGCCAGCTGAGGTCTCCGTAAAGATTGTAGTTAGAGGAGAACGTAGCTACCCCGTATTTTTCAATCAGTGGTTTTGCTTTAAAATACGGGCCTGCCATTTCTACACCAAGCGCTTTTGCCTCATCGGTACGCGAAACAATACAACCATCGTTATTGCTCAATACCACCACAGGGCGGTTCTCCAGCTCCGGTTTAAAGAGGCGCTCGCAGGAACAGTAAAAACTATTGCAGTCTATGATGGCTTTCATACACCCGGTTTTTCAGGTTGCAGGATGAATAGAATAAGTGACCACGCCCCATACCTGCGCCCTGTCGTTGAATTCGGTTAAAGTAATGTCGGCGTATTTTTTATTTTCTGCCAGCAGACTGATGCTGTTGAAGTTTTTTTGAAAACGCCGCACCAGCAGTTCCCCGTCTAAAATGGCAATAATGATTTTACCGCTTACCGCTTTAATGCTTCTGTCTACCACCAGGGTATCTCCTTTAAAAATGCCCGCACCAATCATGGCTTCGCTGTTCATTCTAAAGAAAAAAGTAGCCGGTTTGTTGTGGATGAGCTGCTCGTTCAGGTCAATGCCCCGTTCCATATAATCATCCGCTGCAGCACCAAAACCGGTGGCGTTGGCAGTGGGTACTTCCCACTGGTTGTATTGCTTGGAACCCTTGTAGGCGGCCCCGTACCATTCTTCCCCATCCATAGAATATATTTTGTAATGCTAAATTATTTAGTAAATTTATGCTAAAATAGTTATCAGCGTTAAATTTTATTTATGCAGGCAGGATTCGTTTTAAACCAATCGGGGAGGCTGAACAGAACAGCACAATACGGGCAGTACCTGCTGATGACCTGCCCCGCTGCGGGCCAGCAATCCGGGTCTGTGGCACCTCCGGTAGAGCTGGCGGTTTTTCAGGCAAAGGAGCTGATGGAAGAAACCATTATCCGCTGGATGCATCGCATTATCAGTAACCAGCAGCAGTTTATGATGGAACTGGTACAAAGCATTCATCCTTCTACCGGAATGCTGCAAATTGGTATTACCGATAAAACCCCTTTTCAGCAACTGGCCAAACAACTGCAGGTAGTGCGTGAGTACATCAGCAGTTGTGATTGTCCGGACATGCAGTTTACCATTCACCCGCATTTGAACAAGGCAGATCCGGCATTGCAGCTGTTGCTGAGCAACCAGCAGGAACCGGCCTTTCAGGGTTTGTTTGAAGTGAAGGAGTTTTTACTGCTGAAGAAAGCGCACGATTTTGATACCTACAAACAGCTGAACGTATTTGCATTGCGGCCTTAGCAGGAATTCCATCTGTACAAGTGGTTACGAATCTTTATTTTCGTTGAAACCAGATCAATTACATGGAAGCCGTTATAGATGCCATCGGGCAATTGTTTACCAAAACCTGCGGAGCTGTTGCAGGCCGTATAGAAAAAATTCCACAGAGCGGTAGTGACCGTGTTTACTTCAGAATATATGCCGGCCCAAAAACCTACATAGCCACTTACAGTATCAATGTAAAGGAAACCATCACTTTTATTCATTTCAGCAGACATTTTAAAAGTGCCGGATTACCGGTGCCGGAGATCTATGGTGTAAATGAAGACAACACGCTTTACCTGCAGGAAGATCTTGGTACAGACTCTTTGCTGAACAAGCTGGAGGAACATGGCCA
>CALPNW020000019.1 GCA_943325035.2 Sphingobacterium thalpophilum
AGTGCACCAATATAAGTAGAGAAAACAATTTCAGGATCTATGATAAGTATATTGCTTTTATCATACGCTTTAATGTCAAAATCAATTGTTTTATTATTGAGCCGATAGTTACAACTGATTTCTTGTTTTTTGTCGGCAATCTGATACGTATAGGGGTAAGCTTCTTTTACTACTCCTACGCTTGTGTTTATAATCAGTTCCCCTTTTTTTATCTCCAATGCATCAGCTCCTTCTATGAATAGTTTTACCTTACTTGGGTCTCCGCCCGGGTAAACAATTATATCATACTTTAATTGTTCCTTGTTAGTATAAAATCGAATATCAATATTGTTGTAAATATTTTTATAGGTTACTGTATTGTAACTATTGCAATGAGAAGCCCATTTACTGCTATCATTACCAATAAAATAATTATAATAAGTGCTATTCTTTTTTTCTGATATAATTGTCGGATTGGTATTGCTGTTTACAAAGCTTACTTCATATGCATGCGCTTTTACAGTTGTTTCTTCGCTTGGCAAAGGGTCAGGTTTTTCCTCTTTTTTTTTAGGATACCTTGGTGCAAAATATTGTTGATAATTGCTTGTATCATACAAAACTATTTTGTAGCCATTACTCAATAAATACAGTGTGCCATTGGGAAGGGATGCTTTGAACTTTACCTGCTTGTTCCATTGCCCTTTGTTCTCAATAAACTCCAAATATCCTTGAGCATTAAGAGAAAAAGAAAATAAATGAAACAGCAATATCAAAACATACTTGAACATAAATTACTATTAGCTGATAGTGCATTTAGTCAATAAAAACTTCATACGTAGCACTCGGAGATAAATTTACACTAAAATCATAATTGTTTGTTCCCGAAGATATACAAGATAACTGATCAATAATTGTTCCTCCAGTTGTTCTTATATAAACATTATTAAATCCACCAGCAATCCTAACTGTAATGAAATTTTGATCCGCAATTGGTTGATAGTTAAAACTATTGGGCGTTGGATAAACCCATGAAACAGCGGAATTAGAGGGATCATCATAGCTTATTCTGGTAATTGTAACTCCATTTGGTGGGGTTGTAACACCTAAATGACTTGTCGCGAACACTTGTTTTTTTATGTTACTTAAATTATGGTCACTAATTTTATTTGGTTGAATAAAACCAGAAGAAATAATAAAAATTAATGCCGTTAAAACAGTTTGTAATTTTTTCATTTTGATTTTTTTAAAAATTAAAAAGTATGCAAGTTTCAGCTAATAATATGTAATAAAATAATTACAACCTCCGGTTTGAAAATCCATATAGAATATTGCCAGAATAAAGAACGACATCATGTATTCATAAGCGAATTAAATGTAAATTGAATTTTTGTGTATTGTTTCCGTATAAATACGGGGTCGCCACGTTTAAAATAGATTGATCTGCCCATTAAAAAGCGTTCTTGAAGCAACCATTAAGGACTGCCAAAGAACGCTAATAACATTCCCCCCAGAATGTTACTTACAAAAGTAAGATAGTCCTGGGGCTCCCATTACCGTATTTATACGGTAGCAGCACAAAAACTCATTTGTATTGAACGGGGGGCTATAACTTTTGCAGCTGTTCAACTGCTTTCTCCAGCGTGGCTTCTTGCTTGGAAAAACAGAAGCGGAGTACTTTATTATCCTCGCCGTTTTTATAAAATGCAGATACCGGAATAGTGGCAATGCCAAAGTCTTTGGTTAGTCTTATGGCCAGCTCTTTATCACTTTCCTTACTAAATCCGGCATAACTGTAACATTCAAAATAACTGCCATGAGAAGGAATGCATTTGAAAGGGGTGCTGCTCATCAGTTCCCGGAAAAAATCTCTTTTCTGCTGCATAAAGCTACCCAGCGTTAAATAAGCTTCTTTGTTATTGATGTATGCTGCAAGTGCAAACTGTTTGGGCGAATCGCAGGTAAAACAGTTGAACTGGTGCACTTTCCGGAATTCCTTCATCAGGTGATCAGGAGCTATTGCATAGCCCAGTTTCCATCCGGTACATTGATAGGTTTTGCCAAATGAAAAAACAACAAAGCTTCTGTTGAACAAGTCGGGATAGCGTAATATGCTCTGGTGAGCAATGCCATCAAAGATCAGGTGTTCATACACTTCATCGCTCAGTATAATAATATTGGTGTTGGTGGTTATGGCCTGCAATTGTTTCATGTCTTCCTCACTCATCACAGCACCCGTTGGATTGTGGGGCGTGTTGATCATGATCATTCTGGTACGCGGGGTAATTGCAGCTTTTACTTCTTCCCATGGAATGGAATAATCCGGATACTGGAGTGCAATGGTAACTGCCTTTGCACCGTTGAGTTCTATGGCAGGTATATAACAATCATAAGCCGGTTCAAAAACGATCACTTCATCTGCCGGTTGCAGCAAAGTGGTCAGGGCAGTGTAAATAGCGTAGGTTCCTCCGGGAGTAATAGTAATATCATTTACAGGATTGATACTTGCCCGGTACAGCTCTGCCGCTTTGTTTGCCAGCGCTTCGCGCAGTGCAGGCAGCCCGTTCATGTGCACATACTGGTTATTACCGTCTTCCATGGCCTTGGTGACCAATCCGGTTAAATCTGAACTCATCGGAAAATCAGGAAATCCCTGGCCCAGATTTACGGCACCATGTTCAACCGCCAGTTGACTCATCACTGTAAAAATAGTAGTACCTACATGTGGTAATTTAGAAATAATAGTGGGTTGCACGGCTGTAAATTTTTCTTACAGCAAGATAACTATTTATTGAGCAGACAATGGTGATACCCCGCAGAAATTAAGGCTGTAACTGATTGGCCAGCCGCTTCAGTTCTATCTCTGCCACTTTACCAGTATACGCCAGATTGGCCAGCCGGTAGGATTCCAGTTCAAAACTTTGCTGGGCTACTCGCACATCTATAATGGTGGCCTGACCCAGTTCAAATTTCTGCATGATCAGATCCAGCAAACGAATAGAGAGATCGTAATTTTCTTTGGCCGTTTTTAACTGAGCCTGCGTACTGGTATAAGTTTGATATGTTCTTACTACACCTGTTTCAATATTCAGTAAAAATACATCCCGCTGTGTTTTGGCAATTCTTGTATTTACTTCCGCCACTTTTTGTTGCCGCTTACTGATAGAACCATTATAAATTGGTATGCTCAGATTTAAGCCAAGTGTAGGACCAAAGCTCTGGTTCAGTAAAATAAATCCTGCCCCACTGCTGGTATTGGTAAAGTTATATCCGGTGGTGGCCCTTAAAGAGGGTGAACGCAAGGCAGCAACTTCCCGCTCCAGCATTTCGTTCACTTTAATTTGTTGTTCCGCTGCAATAACCTGTGGATTTTTTAGTGCCAGCGCTTTGATTTCACCAATATTTATTTTCCGGTCTATAATGATGGTGTCGCCAATTACAACTGATGAATCGGGGTTCACAAAGATCAGGTTCAGCAGGTCTGTTTTACTCTGATCGATCACCAGCTGCTGGGCCTGTTCGGCCTGGGTGAGTGTATTTAAATCGAGCTGTGCCTGAAACAGGTCTGCATTGTTGGCTAACCCAACCTCTTGTCTGCTTTTGAGAATATTGATTCTTTGCGTGGATACGTCAACCGACTGCAGAATGCTTTTTAAAAAGTACTGATGACGAACAATATTGTAATAACTGGTAGTAACTGCTGCCAGTGTATTTTGTATCTGTGCATTCAGCAAGCCCTGGTTTAATCCCTCCAGTTCTTCCAGCCTTTTCTTTGCGGCCTTTACCCGGAAACCATTGTATAATAAAATGCTGCCGGTAACAGAGGCGGTAAGATTATTGGCACTTACCCCATCCCTTTTTACATTCCTGGAAGGGTCGGGAAATTTCTGGTTAATGCTGGTCATTTGTTCATTATCAGCTGCCTGGGCAGTTACCAATGGCAATCCGCCTGCAATTCCGATATGGTTATTGATACCCGCTATTTCCACGTTGTCTTTTGCCAGTTGAATATTATAACTGTTTTTTAAAGCAATAGACAAAGCATCAGACAGGGTCAGCCGGGCTTGTGCACCTGCTTGAACGGCTGTAAAGAGCGCAAGAACGGAATAAACAAAATACTTACTCATGTAGCATGAAATTATGCAAGGATCCTTTATAAAGAGGAATTTTTTACACGAACGGGCCACTAGCTTACCAGTGTGCCCACATTGGAGCCCTGTACCACTTCCATCAGATTGCCCGGAAGGTTCATATCAAATACAATGATGGGCAACTTGTTTTCCATGCAAAGGGTGAAAGCGGTCATGTCCATCACTTTCAATTTTTTATCTATACATTCCTGAAAAGAGATCTTTTCGTACTTCACTGCGGTTGGATCCTTCTCCGGATCTGCTGTGTAAATTCCATCTACCCGCGTGCCTTTTAGGATCACATCGGCTTTCATTTCTATCGCCCTTAATGAGCCTGCAGTATCTGTGGTAAAGTAGGGGTTGCCGGTGCCTGCTCCAAAGATCACTACCCTTCCTTTTTCTAAATGACGCAATGCTTTTCTGCGGATATACGGCTCTGCCACCTGTTCCATATTAATGGCACTTTGCAAACGGGTGTATACCCCTATTTTTTCGAGCATCGCCTGCATAGCCATAGCATTGATTACCGTAGCCAGCATTCCCATATAATCTCCATGTGCCCGTTCAATACCACTATCGGCTTCGTTCATTCCACGGTAGATATTTCCACCTCCTATTACTATAGCCACCTGCACGCCCAGATCTGTTACCAGCTTAATGTCATGTGCATATTGTTCTATGATCTTTGGATTGAACGGATCACCATTGCGTTGGTCGCCTAAAAGCGCTTCGCCAGATAATTTGAGCAGGATACGTTTGAATTTGGGAATCATAATGCCAGTTTAATCGTTAGGAGTTCTGCAAATATATCGAATCATTAAAATCAATCGAAAGTAATGTTGGGAATAATGCAATAAGCCGTTATAAAAAGCCCGTGTAACAAAAAAGGGTTCCGCAATGAAGCAGAACCCTTTTACAAGTAGTATAAGCGGAGATTATCCTAATGCGATTCTTTTGAACTGCAGAACAGTTACATCACCTGCATGCTTCAGATAAGCTTCTACAGTAATGGCATTGTCTTTTACAAAAGCCTGGGCTAAAAGGGTATTCTCTTTAAAGAATGAATTCAGTTTGCCTTCTGCAATTTTTGCAATCATTTCATCCGGCTTACCGGCCATTTTAGGATCGGCTTTCATGGTATCTACCACAATCGCTCTTTCTCTTTCGATGGTTTCAGCAGGAATGCTGTTGGCATCTACTGCAATTGGATTCATTGCTGCAATCTGCATGGCAATGTCTTTACCTGCTTCAGCAGCCTCTTTGTTGAGGGCTACCAATACACCCATGCGGTATGCACCGTGAATATAAGATGCTACATATGGCGCTTCGATTCTTTCGAACTTGGCAATACCTATTTTTTCTCCGATCGATGTTAATTTGTCGTTGATCATATCAGACACTTTAGCGCCATTGATCACCACTTCATTCAGTTCATCTGCACTCTTTACATCATTGGCAACTGCCGCATCTGCAATAGAAGTAGCAAAAGCAACGAAGTCTGCATTTTTAGAAACGAAGTCTGTTTCGCAGCTGATACATACTACAAAACCCACTTTGTGGTCTGTAGAGGTTTTGGCAACGATCACTCCTTCTTTAGCTTCTCTGTCGCTGCGCTTGGCTGCAACTTTCTGTCCTTGTTTACGTAACCAGTCGATTGCTGCTTCGAAATCTCCGTTTGTTTCAGTTAACGCTTTTCTACAATCCATCATGCCGGCACCAGTTGCCTGACGAAGTTTGTTGATTTCCGCTGCTGTAATAGTTGCAGTTGACATAGTATTTTATATTGATAGGTTGATAAATGAACGATACAGAACCGGATGGATTCTGTATCGCTGTTGTATTAGTTGAGAAAACGGCTGAAGCAATTATCTGCTTCCGCCACCACCACCACCCGCTGGGCGACGGTTTCCCGGAACACGGCGTTTTGGAGGGCCGCCGGCAGGACCACCTGCAGGAGCTGCACCACCACGACCTCTTCCACCACGGCCAGCCTCAGACTGAGCTTCAGCTTCCAGGCGACGTGCGCGTGTTTCGTTTTCATTGTTGCTGTCATCAGACTCGTCGTCATCTTTAGAAGCCTGGCGTTCTGCCAAACCTTCTGCGATTGCAGCTACGATATAGTTGGTAATGATTGCAATTGATTTGGTTGCATCATCATTAGAAGGAATTGCGAAATCTACTTTGTTAGGATCACAGTTGGTATCTACCATACCAAAAGTAGTGATGCCTAAACGCTTGGCTTCAGATAAAGCAATGTGCTCATGTCCGATATCAATCAGGAACAAAGCAGCCGGTAAACGGCCTAACTGAGCTATACCGCCCAATACTTTCTCCATTTTATCTTTATCGCGGGTTAAAGTCAAACGCTCTTTCTTGGTAAGGCTTTCTGCACTACCGTCGGCAAGCATTTTTTCAATGCTCTGCATTTTCTTCACGCTCTTACGAACGGTGTTGAAATTGGTAAGCATACCACCTAACCAACGCTCAGTTGCATAAGGCATGTTCACACGCTTTGCGCACTCTGTAACGATTTCTTTGGCTTGTTTCTTGGTAGCAACAAACATGATTTTCTTACCGCTCTTTGCAATCTGCTTGATAGCAGCAGCTGACTCCTGTAAGTAGTCTACTGTTTTGTTCAGATCAATAATATGAATACCTTTTTTCTCAGCGAAGATGTAAGGCAACATCTTAGGATTCCACTTCTTTTTCAGGTGACCAAAGTGAACGCCGGCCTCCAGTAATTGCTGTTGTAGTGAAGTGTTATTTTCCATTGTAATAAATTATATAATTTTTTAAAATTAAATTCCAGACCATCGTCTTCAGAACAACGATTAACGCTTACTGAACTGGTAGCTTTTACGAGCTTTCTTGTGACCGAATTTCTTACGTTCAACACTACGTGGATCACGCTTAAGCTGACCAGCTGCCTTTAAAATCGGACGTAACTCAGCGTTAACCTCCAGCAAAGCACGGGCAATACCCAGTTTTGCTGCTTCGGCCTGGCCTTTTAAACCACCACCTGCTGCATTGATTACGATGTCGAATTTGCCTTCTACTTCGGCTGTCTTTAAAGGAGACTCAACCTGGTTTTGTAAATAAACCAGTGGAAAGTATGCTTTATAGTCCTTGTCGTTTACAGTGATCTTACCATCGCCCTTGCTGATGAAAACACGGGTAACAGCTTCTTTACGGCGACCAACTGCGTTTTTTTGTTTTTCCATTTGTTTGTATGCTTAACGCCCAAAGCTTAATGCTCCGAGCAATGGTTTAGAATTTAAGTTCCTTTGGTTGTTGTGCAGAGTGTGAATGATTAGTTCCTGCATAAACAAATAATTTTTTGATCATCTTACGACCCAAACGGTTCTTAGGTAACATTCCTTTTACCGCTCTTTCCATGATCACTTCCGGACGACGACGGAGCAGATCTTCTGCTGCTTCTTCTTTCTTACCACCCGGGTAACCAGAATAGTTCAGATAGATCTTATCGTGTGCCTTATTGCCTGTAAATACCACTTTTTCTGCATTGATTACAATTACATAATCGCCACAATCAACGTGGGGTGTATAATAGGCTTTGTTTTTTCCGCGGATTACAGCTGCAATCTTGGATGCAATACGTCCTACGGTTTGATTAGTACCATCAACCACATACCAGTTGTGTTGAACGGTAGCCTCATTCGCATGCTTGGTGGTGAAATGAAGTTTACTCATGATTCTTTTGTTTTAGTGAAACCGGCGCTATCCCACCGGTAAGAATGTTCCCATTTTTTGGGATGGCAAAGGTGCTGTAATACAATTGTATATCCAAAGATTTTGGAAACTATTTTACATGCTCCTTTGTAACTGATTGATTTTCAATAATAATTTGGTAAATAAAAATAAACCTGCTTCAAAAAACGGGCGAAATCCGCCTGTTTCGGGCAAAATGGATGCTGGCCGCTTCTTCCGGACCGGACTAAAGTTGGAATTTAAACATGATCAGAAAGTTTAGTAAGTTGCTGCAAATTCCACCGGAGGCATTCATTAAAGAATACGAACTGCAATAATTTGAACTACCATAAATTTTCAGCCGACCAGATCTTCACCGGCACGTCTTTATTAACGGACCAGTCGGTACTGATCACCGACCAGAAGGGTACCATACTCGATTTTGTATCTGCAGAAGATGCGGGTGATGATATTCAGCACCACGAGGGCGTATTGTTGCCTGGCTTTGTGAACGCACATTGCCATCTGGAGCTCAGCCATATGCGCGGACTGATTCCAGAGCATACCGGATTGGCCGATTTTATTTTAAAGATTGTGGGTGAGCGGCATTTTCCGGAGGAAGAGATCCTGGTTGCCATTGCAAAAGCCGAAGCGGAAATGATCGCCAATGGTATTGTTGCGGTAGGAGATATTTCGAACAATTCCCTTAGTCTGGCACAGAAGCAACTGGGCCAACTGGCGTATTATAATTTTATTGAAGTAAGCGGCTGGAAACCGGAGATCGCAACACCCAGGTATGAAAACGGTCTACAAGTGCTGGCTGCATTTGAAGCCGGACTTGCAACAAAAACAGGAACCAAAAGATCCGCAATTACCCTGTCTCCCCACGCCCCTTATTCTGTTTCTGAACAACTATGGGCAATGATCCAGCCCGGGTTCCCGGGTAATACCATCAGCATTCACAACCAGGAAACACCCGCAGAAAATGAATTGTTTAAAACCGGTACAGGAGATTTTGTTCGCATGTACCGGGCAATGCATATCGACCAGAGTCATTTTGAACCCACCGGCAAAAGCAGCCTGCAATCCTATTTTCCAAAAATGGCGGGGGCAAAAAATATCCTGACGGTTCATAATTCATTAACCGACCCGGCCGATATTGTTTTTGCCAATGCACAGGTTGCTGCTGCCGGCAATCATTTATTCTGGTGTCTTTGCCCCAATGCCAATTTATACATAGAAAATAATTTACCGCCCATTGAACTGCTTCGCAGGTACAATTGCACCATTGCCATCGGTACAGACAGCTTAGCCAGTAACCATAGTTTGAGTGTGCTGGATGAACTGAAAACCATTGCTGCCCATTTCCCGGAAATTCCGCTCGAAGAATTATTACAGTGGGCCACGTACAATGGCGCCGCTGCTTTACAAATGACCGATCAGCTGGGTAGTTTTGAAAAAGGCAGAAAACCCGGGGTACTGTTGCTGAGCGGAATAGACAATGAAACCATCGTTGGTTTAACCAAAGTAACCCGGCTCATTTAAAAGAATCAACTCAACACTTCCTGCAGGATTGCATAACTCTTCATCTGTCCAAATCCACTGATGTGCAGGGTGAGGTACAACTGATAGGCTTCTAATAATTGCCTGCGGGTTTGCTGGTTCAGCTGAATATTTTCCAGCTCATTGTAAAAAGACAGATTGGAAATTTCGGAAGTGGTTTTGGCCAGCGTTCCTTCTAAATAATAAGGATGCGATGGTTTGCCGGCCACAAATAATCCTTCCTGTAAATCAATCACAGGAGTTGCTGACGTATATTCTCCCTGCAGCTGAAACCCCAGTTCACTCGCCAGGTGCAGGGTAAAATACAAGGGCAGGTTTCCGGTGAGGGTTGCATTGCCCTTATCGAGTTGTTTGAGGGTATCTTCTATCAGGTAAAATAATTCGGGATTGGCTTCGGGCTGCTTTAAACTGTGCTGCAGCAATTCGATGACATACATCGCCACTGTATTCTTTACCACATCAAACAGCACCTGCTCATACAAATAAGCCCAGCGATACTCTTTAATGAACTGCATAGACTTCAGTTCATTATGAGGCACTTCCAGTTCCAGAATGGCGGATGGTTGAAAATAACTGGCTTTGCCTGCTGAGGTTTTAGTGCTTTTGCGAACTCCTTTTACAATATACTGCTGTATGCCAAACAGCTCTGTATAGATAGAAGTAATGATACTCGTATCTCCATACTTTACCGTACGCAACACAACGCCTTTTGTAGCATGCACCATAGCTTAAAAGTACTGCGGATTTAACAATGAACTGCTGCTTATCCGTGAATGGCCGGTTCTGCATTAACAGGAACAAGTGCTGCAACAGGAAGTACTGCAGGAATCAACCGGATAATGCCTACTGCGTTCAATCCGCGCATTACAAAAAATGTAAGGTCAAACTCAAACCATTTTTTGGCGAAATTGGCGTCGTCTTTTGCATAGTGGTGATTGTTCTGAAACAATTCTCCCATCAGCAGGATGCCCCATGGGGAGGAATTTTTAGAATGATCCCCGTTATTGAAATTACTGTAGCCGTATTTATGTCCGCACCAGTTTACGACTGCTCCCTGAATGGGTCCCATCAGAAAATGGATCGGCAGCAATAAATACCACCAGGCATTGGGGGCAAAATAATAGTAGAATGCCACATATCCAGCCATGAACACGGCCCTGGTGAGCGCATGGTGTCCAAACTTATCAAGCTTATCCCAAACCGGCAGGTAATCTTTGGTGAACTGCGCTTCGGGTAAATTTTTTCCGGTAAGAAAGCCCCTGAAAATAACAATGGTGCTTTTCATCATCTGGTACACATCTTTAAAAAAATGCGGGCTATGCGGATCTTTTTCGGTGTCGCTGTACACATGGTGCATGCGGTGCATGACGCCATATGCGCGGGGAACCAGAAAAGAAGATCCCTGAATAAACCAGGTACTTACATAAAATATGCGTTCCCAGTTCTTACTGATATGGTACATTTTATGAGAAGCATACCTATGCAGAAAAAAAGAATGAAAAAACAAAGACAGGAACCAATGGGCCCCGAAAAACAGGAGGATTGCAAGCATGGAGGTATTTTTTGAGCTGAGAAAGATAAGTGTTTTACCTTACCGGAACACAATTGTACCATGCTGGTGTTGAATAAATAACTTTCCTTTAAACAACGCCCGTAAACTGTTTCAGAAAACGAATGTCATTCTGAGAATACAAACGCAGGTCATTTACCTGGTATTTTAACTGGGTAATCCGTTCTACCCCCATACCAAATGCAAAGCCAGTATACTTATTAGCGTCTATTCCAAAATTTTCGAGCACTTTAGGATGCACCATCCCACTGCCTAAAATTTCTACCCATCCCGTGTGCTTGCAGATATTGCAACCTTTCCCCTCACAAATCAAACAACTGATGTCCATTTCGGCACTCGGCTCTGTAAATGGAAAATAGCTTGGGCGGAACCTTACTTTAACATCTTTCCCAAACATTTCCTGCACAAAGAAGTACAGGGTTTGCTTCAGATCAGCAAAGCTGACGTTCTCGTCAATGTACAATCCCTCTACCTGGTGAAAAAAGCAATGCGCACGGGCACTGATGGTTTCGTTTCTATAAACTCTTCCCGGACAAATTACCCGGATCGGTGGTTTCTGTGTTTCCATTACCCTTGCCTGAACACTGCTGGAATGCGTGCGCAGTAACCAGGTAGGACCGTTCCCGTCTTCGGGCTTACGGATATAAAAAGTATCCTGCATATCGCGCGCAGGATGGTCTTCGGGCAAATTCATGGCACCGAAATTGTGCCAGTCGTCCTCAATTTCCGGACCTTCTGCTACGGCAAAACCCAGTCTTTTAAAAATGGCTGCCATCTCGTTTCTAACGAGGGTAAGTGGATGCCTGCTTCCTACTGCAACCGGATCGCCCGGAAGCGAAAGGTCCTGTGCAGGAACATCAGTAGCCACAACGGCACTATGAGCCCCCTGCAATTCTTCCAGTTTGGCTTCTGCAACGGATTTGAACTCGTTCAGGAACTGCCCGAACGACTTCTTTTGTTCGTTCGGAACGTTCTTCATTTCGCCCATAATGGCCTTCACCAATCCCTTGGTTCCAAGCCATTTGATACGGAATTGTTCTACTTCTTCTGCTCCCGCAGCTACAAAAGCGGCTATTTCCTGCTTGTGCTTCTCGATCTGTTGCATCAACTGTTCCATGGTGCGAAGATAAAAAGTAGATTCCGTTGGCTGAAAAATGATTTGAAGCCCTCCAGTTTGCTTATATTTGTTCTTGCACCAAGCAATTTTACATGGATTATAATACCGACAGGAACTATCTGGGTATGAAGGAATATGGCCGTCACGTTCAAAAAATGGTCGAATATCTCTTAACTATCGAAGACAAAGATAAAAGGCAACAACAGACCCAGTCTGTGATTGAACTAATGGGATTTCTGAACCCACACCTGAAAAATGTGGAAGATTTCAGGCATAAATTATGGGATCACCTCTTCTTTATCAGTAATTTTTCGCTGGAAGTAGAGAGTCCTTATCCTATTCCTACCAAAGAAACCTATAAAGTAAAGCCTGATCCGCTGCCTTACCCCAAGCGCCATCCCAAGTATGCGCACCTCGGTAAGAACCTGGAAGTGGTGATTGACAAGGCTTTGAAGGAAGAAGACCCCGAGAAAAAAGTAGGCTTTGCCAATGCCATTGCCTACTATATGAAATTGTCTTACAGCAACTGGCACAAAGAGCTGGTTCATGATGATGCCATTCGTTCCGAGCTCAACAGCATTACCGGCGGACAACTCGAATTCAGCAATACCCCTTATATCAAGCATCGCAATCAGAATTTTGTAAGTGATGATTATCCGCCTGCACGCAGTGGAGGCAGATGGCAGCAGAATTTTGGTGGAAGAAATAACCGCACTGGCGGAAGCGGAGGCAGCCAGAGAGGGAATGACCCTCGCAGCGGCAGTGGTGGTAGTGGCAACCGAAATCCAAACAACCGCGGAGGAAATACCAGCGGTGGCGGACCAAGAGGCAATGATCCACGCAGTGGCGGTGGCAGAAATGATCGTCCGGGTGGTGGGTTTAAAAAGAGATATTAATCATCCCTTTCTATAATGAGCAGTTTTGAAGTAACCGGTGGTAATAAACTTAAAGGTGAAATTATTCCCCAGGGTGCAAAGAATGAAGCACTTCAGATTTTATCAGCAGTCGTTTTAACCGATCAGCTGGTTACTGTTTCTAATATCCCTGATATTCTGGATGTGAATTTATTGATTGAACTGCTGGCAGAAACCGGTGTTCAGGTAAACCGCATTTCAACAGATACCTATACTTTTCAGGCCAACAATATAGATGCAGGCTACCTTGCATCGGATGCATTCCGCAAAAAAAGCGGAAGGCTCAGAGGCAGTGTAATGCTTGCCGGACCTATGCTGGCGCGATTTCACAAAGCATATATTCCCAAACCCGGCGGCGATAAAATTGGCAGAAGAAGATTAGACACCCATATTATTGGTTTTCAAAAACTGGGCGCCGCTTATGCATACGATGATGCATTGGGTTGTTTTACCCTAACGGCAGCTCATTTAAAAGGAGCATACATGCTGCTGGATGAGCCTTCGGTAACAGGAACCGCTAATATTGTTATGGCCGCCGTTTTAGCAGAAGGCACTACCACCATTTACAACGCAGCATGCGAACCCTATATTCAGCAACTCTGTGGTATGCTGAACAGAATGGGCGCTACCATTTCCGGTATTGGCAGTAATCTGCTGACCATTGTTGGTGTAGACAAATTAAAAGGTACCGAACACCGTTTACTCCCCGATATGATTGAGATCGGCAGTTTTATTGGTTTGGCTGCAATGACACAAAGCGAGATCACCATTAAAGATGCCGGCGTTGCTCATTTGGGAATTATCCCCGAAAAGTTCAGGCAACTCGGTATTCAGTTTGATATTAAAGGAGATGATATTTATATACCTGCGCAGGATAGTTATGAAGTGCAGACTTTTATGGACGGAGGTATTTTAACGATTTCCGATCATCCATGGCCCGGCTTTACACCGGATCTGTTAAGCATTGTACTGGTAGTAGCCACACAGGCCATTGGCAGTGTACTCGTTCACCAGAAAATGTTCGAGAGCCGGTTATTCTTTGTAGACAAACTGATTGATATGGGCGCACAGATTATTTTATGCGACCCGCACCGCGCAACGGTAATAGGGCTGGGCCGTAAAAATAATTTACGCGGAATTACCATGAGCAGCCCCGACATCAGAGCAGGCCAGGCCTTGCTCATAGCAGCACTCAGTGCCGAAGGCAAGAGTGTTATTCAAAATATCGAACAGATAGACCGGGGGTATCAATTCATTGACCAGCGGTTAAGAAACCTGGGCGCAGCTATTGAAAGAATTAATTAAGCTGCTATTGAATTAATTGAGGCGCTATTGAATTAATTAAGGCGCTTTTTCACATTAATTAAGGCGTGCCTGCAAACTGCTCCATCCACCACCATTATGCACTTCGGTAAAACCATTGGCCATTAACCAGCTTTTGGCCGATCCGCTGCGCATACCCGAAGCACAACAGGTAATGACCGGTTTGTCTTTTTTGAGTTTGGCTGCCAGCTGTGGTAAACGGTCTAAAGGAAAATTTACAGATCCTTTAATATGCCCTGTTCTGTATTCACCTTCCGAACGAACATCCACAATTTGTGCACCCTGCTTTACCAGTTCTGCATAATCTACCGAAGGGCCGCCACCGAATAAGTTTTTAAAAAAATCCATCATATCTATTTTACTTTAATTAAGGTCTTTTCTACCCTGATTGATACTGCAAATTTCTGCTTTCCGTTTTTGCGACACGGCTACTTTTGTTACAAAGAAGCCCCAAAGAAATCATCATTCCTTCGGGGCTACTTTTATTGAACAGTTGGTTCTACTACTGAATGGTTTTCATCAGCTCCTTAACAGCTGCTTCCAGCTGCTGGTCGATTCCTTTTTTTACAATTGCATATTCATTCATCACTTTGATATCGGGTTCGGTTTGACTGTTCTCCAGATAATTACCCCTGTTTGTTTTTACGCCAACAGTTGGTGCACCCCAGCGGATACCGCTATCCATCAGACCTTCCCATGCAGCAAAACTACAGGTACCCGGCACCGGCATACCTACCAGTTTATTCACTTTCAGTTCCTGCACCATAAATGCATAACAATGACCATCGCTGTAATTGGCCTCATTGGCAAGAGAGATACTGGGCTTGGTCCAGCTGAAATTGGGTTCAAAGCCATTGCTTCTTACATCATTGGTATAGTCCATGAATTTTTTTCCGCTGAGCAGTACGGCCAGATCGGTTACCAGATCGCCGCCGCCATTGTTACGGGTATCCACCACAATGCCTTTCTTTTCAAAATACTTACCCATCATGTCTTCGTAGGTATTTCTAAAAGAACCATCATCCATTCCAGGAATATGCACATAGCCCAATGCGCCGCCACTCAGGCGATCCACTTCATCTGCATTGCGTTTTACCCAGCGCTGATAGAGCAAACCGTTTTCTTCCCTGGCAGAAACCGGTTTAACAGTGATCTCTCTTTTTTCAGTTCCTTCTATCAGAGACAACAAAACCGTTTTTCCTGCTTTGCGATTAAGGAATTGTGCAAGGTCATTATCTGCAGCAATCGGGTTGCCATCTATTGCTTCAATGATCGTTCCCGGTTTAATGGTTAAACCCGCTTTATCCAACGGTCCTTCCTTCACCACTTCTTCAATTTTTACACCTGCGCCCTTATACGCTGCATCATAAAAAGCACCCAATGACGCAGTAGCATCTCCGGTGGGGCTGGAGGCCGCATAAGCAGCACCGCTATGACTTACGTTCAGCTCTCCGAGTAATTCACTCAGCATTTCTGCAAACTCATAGCTATTGCCAATAGAAGAAATATACTGTTCGTAATCGGGCTTGTAACTATCCCAGTCGATGCCATGAAAAGTTTTGGTGTAAAATGTTTTTTTGGTTCTGCGCCATACATGCTCAAACATGGCTTTTCTTTCTGCTGTTGCATTTGCAGTCATTTCTCCATTAATGGAAATACGGTCCTGCTTGCTCGTTGCCGGATCCAGTTTAATGATTCCTCCGTCGCTGCTGATGAAAAGATTTTTCTGTTCCTTATCCCATACCATTGTAGCAAAACCGGCATTCAGTGGAACCAGCATTTTAGTTTCCTTCGTACGCAGGTTCGTGGTCCATACATTCATTCCTTTTTCGAAACGGGCCAGGTAATACAATGTTTCCCCGTCCTTACTGATCAGTGCATCTCCCATGCCCGATGAATGAATGGTTACTTTGGCCTTGCGTTGCGCCAATCCATCCCACTCTACTATTACGGAATCCTTTACAGTTGTTTTCTTTTTGGACGTATCTGCCTTGGCTTTATTTTCTTCCATTTCCTTTACCAATGCAATCTCCTCTTTACTCAGTTTAAACCGGTCGAATGCCTCCTGGGTGAAGAACATCATATACGCATCACTCTGCGCACCACCACTCATAGCGGCGGATCTTAATCCATCCCGGTTGCTTTGCCATAACATGGCTTTGCCGCCCAACACCCATTTAGGGCGATAATCATTAAAGCCACTCTCCGTTATATTCATGATCTTCTTTCCGTCTGCACTGGCCAGGCCAACTTCTCCCACCGCACTTCCGGTAATAGCGTAATCAAATAACAACCACTTACTGTCCGGGCTCCACTGAAAATACTGATCGTTCTCTGTCCAGGCAAAAATCTGTTTGGTATTGAGTATAGTGCGCGATTGCTTTCTGGCCATATTGTAAATACGGATATTGTCCCTGTTCTCTACAAAAGCCAGTTCTTTTCCATCCGGTGAATACAGTGGCAATGTGTTGTCATTTGCATTTTCCAGTACCGGTGTTTCCTTGATTAAAGTGGACACATAAAAATAGGGTTCATCTGCACGAACAATCTTCGATTCATAAATGCTCCACTTGTTATCGCGTTCCGAAGTATAGATCAGCGATTTGCCATCGGGCGAAAAACCCAGCCCTGTTTCCTGTTCGGGTGTATGGGTGATTTGCTTGGTAATTCCTCCATCAACACTGGTCACAAACACTTCTCCCCTGAAAATAAAAGCCACTTCCTTGCCGTTTGGCGCAACGCTGATGCCGGTTCCGCTGCTTACGCGAATAACCTGTTCGTCGTTTTTGCGGTTATCGGACAGAATAGATACAGCTACTTTTTTTGCAGCTGTTCCGGGCTTCATGGTGTAGACCTCTCCGTTGTACCCAAAGCAAAGCGTTCCATCATTGGCCGAACTTAAAAAACGAACAGGATGTTTTTTATAGGTCGTAAGCTGTTCACTTTTTCCGCCGGCTATGCTCATTTTATGAATATTAAAACTGCCGCTCTCTTCACTTAAATAGTACATCGATTTTTCACCGTCTGCAAAAACCGGATTACGGTCTTCGCCATTAAACGAAGTGATCTTGGTATGCTTTCCTGCTTTTACATCATAGAGCCAGATATCCCGTGCAATAGAAGAAGTATGGTGCTTACGCCACGCATTCTCCCCACCTTTTTTATCTTGATAGATCATGCTGTTTCCGTCTTTGCTGTACTTCACATCTTCGGCAGGTGTGGTTAACAGCTGAACGGCTCTGCCTCCGTTCACGGCAACAGTATACAATTCGGGCATAGAGCCAGTAGGATACTGGCGGTTGGCGGACAGGTCCATTCTCGAAGAACCGTACACCACATTTTTATTATCTGCTGAAAAATCATATGGATATTCTGAAGCTGAATGATATGTAAGCCTTTTTGCCTCGCCGCCATTCACTGAAATAGTAAACACATCAAAATTGCCAAAACGATCACTGGCAAATGCAATGGTTTTGCCGTCATGACTCCAAACAGGCATGAAATCATGCGCTTCGTGCATGGTTAAGGCAATGGCCGCACCACCGGTACTGGCCACTTTATAGAGGTCTCCCTTAAAGGTAAACACAATGGTTTGGCCATCCGGAGAAATAGAAGAATAGCGCATCCAGGTAGGATCGGACTGAGCCGTTAGCTGAACACCAAATAAACCAAGCAGCGCAAGCACTGAAAATAGTTGCTTCATATCATTATCGTTGAATACGAAAGATACTGAAGAAGACCGTTCAATCTGAACGAATTGATAAGTGGTTGGGGGAAATTTTACAGCAGCTGATCCTCCTTTTTACCGCCTACCCGGCAAGTCCTTCAACGGATGTTGTATCTTACGGTTATGGAAGCCGCTCCTTATAGCATTTATCCGCTTGGCGACAGGGCTCTGACCATCGAGTTGGGCAAGGCCATTAATGAGCCCACCCATGAGCAGGTCATTCAGTTGTATCACCAGCTGCTCCAAAATCCCATTCCATTTGTTACCGATATCATTCCTGCCTACTGCAGCATCAGTCTTGTTTATGAGCCCGTGCTGATCCATAAAGCACATCCGCATTTAACCGCCTTCCAACAGATCAGTAACCAGCTCATTGTACGGATGGAGCAGCCGGGTAAAAAACAGTTTAGCAACCGGCTCGTGCAGATTCCTGTTTGTTATACACCTTTGCTCGGACCCGATCTCGGAGAAGTGGCCGGACATGCCGGTATTGATGTTAATGAGCTGATTCGGTTGCATACAGAAAGAACGTACAAAGTATATATGATCGGATTTCTTCCCGGCTTTCCTTACATGGCTTCTGTAAATGAAAAATTACGGATGCCTCGCAAAGCATCGCCCAGACAGCATGTTCCTGCCGGAAGCGTGGGTATTGCCGGTGAACAAACGGGTATATATCCGCTGGAGTCTCCGGGAGGGTGGCAGCTGATCGGTCAAACGCCCCTGCTTTTATTTGATGTATCCGAAGAAAACCCCTGCCTTTTACAACCGGGTGACGAAGTCATTTTCAATCCGATCTCACTGGCTGAATTCCACGCTATTAAAAACCAACTCCGGCCATGAGTATTTATATCATAAAACCGGGTTTGCAAACCACCGTTCAGGATGCCGGAAGGTTTGGGTTTCAGCATCTGGGCATTAATCCGGGTGGAGCAATGGACCGCTGTGCCATGCAAACGGCCAATGCACTGGTGTTGAATACTGCGCAGGAAGCAGTACTGGAATTTTATTTTCCCGCACCGGCAATCCGTTTTAATCATTCTGCTTTTATTGCACTGAGCGGAGGCGATTTCAGTGCCTCTGTGAATGGAACGCATATTCCCATTAACCAGCCGGTTTTTATAACGCCCGATTCTATCCTTCAGTTCAACCGGAAACACGATGGCCAGATTGGGTACCTGGCTATTCAGGGGGGCTTTGACCTGGATGATTGGTTAAACAGCTACAGCACCAATTTAAAAGCAGGTGCCGGCGGATTTGAAGGAAGGGCACTTCGTGCGGATGATGAAATACCCTTGAAAATTCATACCAAGAATAATAAGTCGGGGAACCATTGTTATATTCTTCCGTGGAAGGCAGATACAAAGGGGCTTTATACAAAAAATAATTTTCGTTTTATTGCGGGGCATGAATTTGATTGTTTAACCGCAGAAGCGAAAACGCAATTCACCACCTCCGCATTTACCATTCAACCGCAAAGTGACCGGATGGGTTACCGGTTAACAGGGCCTGATCTTCAACTTTCACCACCGCTGGAAATGATCTCTACTGCTGTCACCCGCGGCACTGTTCAACTACTGCCCAACCACCAATGCATTGTACTGATGGCCGATCATCAAACTACCGGAGGCTACCCACGGATCGGGCATATTATCAGTGCCGATCTGGCCGGACTTGCTCAAACCGGAGCGGGTGAATCTATCCATTTCAGCGAGATCAGTTTACCGGATGCACAAAAAGAAATGGTTGCACAGGAGCAACATTTGCAACAATTAAAGAATGCCTGTATCTTACAGCTTGATGAATACCATCGACATTAATTGCGACCTGGGAGAAGGATTCCCAAACGATCACAAGCTGATGCCTTATATCAGCAGTGCCAATATTGCCTGTGGTTTTCACGCAGGGGATGAAGACACGATCAAAAGAACCATTGACCTTTGCTTGATTGATGAAGTGGCCATTGGCGCTCATCCGGGCTTTAAGGACAGGGCCAATTTCGGGCGAACAAATCTGCAATTATCCAATGATGAATTATTTGATCTTATTGCAGAACAGATTGCACTGATGCAAAAGATCTGCAGAAGAGAAGGAACCCTTTTGCACCACATAAAACCCCATGGCGCATTGTATAATATGGCAGCAGCCAGTGAAACCATGAGCCGTATTATTGCAGCTGCTATCAAAGAAGCAGACGCTTCCCTTCTGGTCTATGGATTGTGCAACAGCCACCTGATCTCGGAATCACAAAAGCTGAGGTTAGCCACTGTTTCGGAAGTGTTTGCAGACAGAACTTACCAGCCCGATGGATCCCTTACACCAAGATCAGACCCCAATGCAATGATCACAGATTCCGATCAGGCACTGCAACAGGTTTTGCAGATGGTGCAGACACAAACAGTAACAGCGGCAGATGGCGCTGTTATTCCAATTCAAGCAGCAACTATTTGCATTCACGGAGATGGCGATCATGCCGTTGATTTTGCAAAAGCCATTCACCACTGTTTTACCAAAAATGATATTCACCTCAAAACAATTGGCAGTTGAAAACCAGTAAATCTACCGCAATAACAGGAGCCGCATTTTTAATGGCTACTTCTGCCATTGGTCCGGGATTCCTTACGCAAACCACCGTGTTTACCCAGCAGCTGGCTGCCAGTTTTGGATTCGTGATTTTAATTTCGGTACTCCTGGATATTGGTGCGCAACTCAATATCTGGCGCATCATTGCTGTTACCGAAAAACGGGCACCGCTGATTGCCAATGATCTTTTACCTGGCCTGGGATATGTATTGGCTGCATTGATTGTGGCAGGCGGGCTTGCATTTAATATTGGTAATATTGGCGGATGCGGCCTTGGATTACAAGTGCTTGCAGGCATTGATCCATTGTATGGAAGTATCATCAGCTGCATCATTGCATTGTTGATTTTCTGGAACAAGGAAGCCGGCAAAGCCATCGACGGATTCACCAAAATACTGGGGTTATTAATGATCCTGCTTACCCTCTATATTGTTTTCAAAGCGCAACCACCTATTGCTTCTGCTGTTCAGCATAGTTTTTTCCCGGACCAGATTTCTGCATTGTCGATTATAACATTGGTAGGGGGAACGGTGGGAGGCTATATCAGTTTTTCGGGAGGCCACCGACTGCTGGATGCAGGCATCAAAGGAGAAGCCGCTTTACCGGACGTTAATAAAAGTGCAGTTACCGGAATAGTAGTAACCGCCATTATGCGTTTTTTATTGTTCCTCGCTGCGCTCGGAGTAATCATGCAGGGGCTTCCCCTCGATCCTTCCAATCCGCCGGCATCGGTTTTTAAACTGGCAGCCGGAGAAATCGGTTACCGGTTTTTTGGCGTAGTGATGTGGAGTGCCGCTATCACTTCTGTAATTGGCGCAGCCTATACGTCTGTATCATTTTTAAAAACATTTCATCCTTCTATTGAACGAAATGAAAAAATGATCATCAGTATTTTTATCGTGTTTTCTACCGTGGTATTTAATTTCATGGGTAACCCCGTTAAAATACTGGTTACTGTAGGCGCCTTAAATGGATTGATTCTGCCAATTGCGCTGGGCGTTATGTTGCTGGCTGCGAGAAATAAACGGCTGATCCATAACTACAAACATCCGGGATGGTTACACATCTCGGGATGGATTGTTGTGGGGGTGATGAGCTGGATGGGCTACCTGACCATTGCTAAATGGATAAGCGGATAACCGCTGCTGCATTGGCTGCTGCATCTACTGTTTCACACGCAATGGTAGTGACCAGTATAGACGGATCCTCTCTGCGCAGCAGTCCTTTTTTATAGAGCTTATCGTAGTATTGCAATAAAACATCAAAGCAAAGTTTTACATCATCTTCTATGAGGGCGTTCACGGCGGTTTTGGTTTCCAGCCCGCCTAATTTTTTCTTGACCCGCATTACCGCATTCACCAGTTTGTCTTTATCAAACTTACCATAATGCGTTACAATAAAATTAAGCCGCTCCTCAAAAGGAATGTCTAAAAAAACGACTTTCTTTTCCCGCATCTGCTGAAAGAAAACCGAAGGGATATTGACCAATCCAATGCGCTGGCTTTCGTCTTCCAGCCAGATAACCGAACCACTTTTTGCAAACGGCAGAACAGACTGGTCTGATGCAGTGCCATCTGCTTCAATGGCAGGAACCAGTTCGGCTCCGGTTTGCCAGAGTGCGCTTGCCAGCTGGTTTTCAAAATGTTCCTGCGTTGGTTGTGCCGGTTGCCCCAGGGCTCCGAATGCAGAACCCTTATGATGAGCCAGTCCTTCGAGGTCAATGATGGTAGCACCTTTGCCAGCCATGGCTTTCAGCACTTCTGTTTTACCGCTACCGGTAAATCCGCCCAGGATCCGGATTGGATAACTTTTTTCAAATTGCTCCAAAACCCAGTTGCGATAGGCTTTATACCCTCCCGATAAGGTATACACTTTAAATCCGTACAGATCCAGCATCCAGGCAACACCTGCACTGCGCATACCTCCCCGCCAGCAATGTACCAGCACCGTTTTTTGTTCTTCCTGATAGTGATGGGATTTTTCAAAACTGGCAACAAGGGCCTCCGCTTCTTCTACCATCTGCACCATGCGGGGTCCAAAATATTGCAGGCCAATTTTAACCGCAATCTGCTTGCTCTGCTGTTTATAAGCCGTTCCTACTACCTTTCTTTCTTCGTCGGTAAACAAAGGAAAACTATGTGCGCCCGGAATATGGGCATGGCTAAACTCACCCGGACTTCTTACATCCAGCACAGGGCGATGTTTTGCCAGATCTAAAAATTCGTTTAAACTGAGTTTTGTTACCGCCATTTCTACAAATGTACAGGGCATTTTTTGTAACTTTTCACCATGAAAGAATTATTGGTGATACGACATGCCAAAAGCAGCTGGGCCAATATAGGGCAGAACGATTTTGACCGTGCTTTGAATGAGCGGGGAATCAAAGACGCTCCCGAAATGGCGCACCGGGTAAAAAAAAGAGGGGTGGATATTGACCTGTTCTTATCGAGTCCGGCACAACGTGCGCTTACTACCGCTACCTTTTTCGCCAAAGAATTTCACCAGAAAGAATCGGATATTCAGCAGGTACCCTCCCTGTACAATGCGCCTCCCGCTGCCTTTTATGCTGCCCTAGAAAAAATAGACCCCTCCATTAAAACCGCAGCAATATTTGCGCATAACCCGGGCATTACCGAATTTATTCAGGAACTGGAAACAGCAGAAATAGACAATATGCCTACCTGCGGGGTATTTGGCATAAGGCTTCATACCAAAGACTGGAGCAAAATCCGAAGCTGTAAAAAAGAATTCTGGTTTTTCGACTCCCCTAAGCTGGGGTAACAGTTCCCTTTTTAAAGTTCACCAGATATACACCGGTAAAAATCAGGGAGGCGGCTATAACCTTGGTGAGATTAAACTGTTCGCCGGCAAAAGCAGTGGCAATAATTGCAGCAAATACCGGTTGGGTATAAATGAATGCGCCGGTGGCAGAAGACCCGATAGCAGAGATACTGTACACGGTAAGCATGTACGCTATAAATGTAGCCCCCAATGCAACAGAGCCCAGGGCTAAAAAATGGCTTGGTTCAAATGCCGCCCAGTTGGTTTGCATCAGGGAGGGCAATCCAATCGGAATAATTACCAAACTGCCAAAGGTAAACACCCAGCGCAATACCTGGGTACCCGAGTACTTGGCCATTAACGGCCGAACAAGCACCAGGTAAAAAGCATAGGAAATGGCATTGATCAACACAAAGATATCACCCAATAAAATATTGCTTCCGGATGTACTGTTGTCTTTCATTAAAACCAGCAGTGTCGCACCTCCAATACCAAATGCAAGCCCTGCAGCTTTTGTAGCAGTAAAACGTTCGCGCAGCAACCAGGCGGCAATGATGGTAATGAAAATGGGCGTACCCAATGACAGCAAAGAACTATGAATAGCCGTAGTAAGGGAGAGTCCTTTGATGAACATGATCTGGTTAATAACCACCCCGGTGAGCGCACAGAATATAAAACGGGGAATGTCTTTTTTATCGATAGTGGTTTTGCCTGGTTTAAACAGGAACAGGAGCCAGAACAAGCTGATGCTCACCACCACCCTTACCACATTTAATGCAAAGGGCTGAATCAGGGAAGGCGTAATATATTTTACAATTGCATAATTACTGCCAAAAATAAAATTAGAACCAATTGCCGCAGCGTATGCTTTTGTATTTTTTTGCATCTGGCTGTAAAATTAGTGGCTATGGTTAAGAAATGAGGTTTTGCAGTAAGTCCAGAAGCTTTTTTTCATTAAAAAGCTCAACGGTAGATTCTTTATACTCAAACTGATCAGCCAAACCAATTGCATCAGTCAGCTTAAATGCCGGTTGATCAATGGTTAAAGCCAGTTTTAATTGCAGAAGGGTGGCGCCAAGGTATTCCTGTTCGGTTTGCGCAGGTGTTGGAACAAGAATCATTTTTTTCTTTAAGGCCAGCAACTCCATCACTGTTGTATAACCACTTCTGCAGATCACCCGTTCACTTTGCTGAATAGCGTCTCCCAGCAAATCATTTCCAAGATGATTGACCACCGTAATATTTGCTGAAACAACCGGCGTTGTTGTTGCTGCAGGTAGTCCGCGCACTAACAAAACAGTTCCGTTCAACCGGGTTATATCAGTTAATATTTTTTCTTCCAGCAACGTTCGTTGGGGTTCCGGACCAGACAAAAGTATGCAGAGATCATATTGGGTATCAAGTGGCCGGACAACAAAGCGGCACAGTAAATTCATGTAATGAACCGGAATAGCCGGAAGCACAGTGGGGTGCGATAAAATACCAGCAATACCCGGTGGCGTTTCCATATCAGGCACCCAGCAGGCTTTAAAACGATTGATATACCTGTAGTTAATGGATCTTACTATATTTTCTAGCCATTGAAAGGGGGCTTTGATGGTGAGCTGGTGGGTAATAAAAACAGCCGGCACCGAAGCATGATACAGGCCGTACCTGTTATCGGAGATCACCAGATCGATCTTTTCCTGCACCACTGTCTTTTTAAGCCAATGGTGTTCATTGCGGATAGCCAGGGCAATTTTAGGCAGTTGCTTTGCTAATTTAAGTGCAAAAAAAATGGCTGTACGGCTGTAGCTGATCCGGTAGCCTCTAACCGGAAGGATCTTCACCTGCGGAAACTCCTGCCGGAGCAGAACTGCCTGGTTGCGTTCGGCACCTATCAGCACTTCATGTCCGCTCCCGAGTAAGGCCCTGATGATTGGAATACAGCGCGTGGCATGACCCAACCCCCAGTCCAGAGGCACTACCAGTACTTTAAGTTTTAAATAACTGTTCAAATATGGCTTTTTGGCGTTTATACCGCAATTTTATTACTTTACAGCGAGCTATGAAACTGAAAATAACCCAAATAATATTATTACTGGTGCTTACTGCAATGGTAAGCAGTTCCTGTGGCGTATTTCAGAAATCGAACAAAACAAAGTTCTGCGGTTGTCCAAAACACTAAGACAGTTTTTCTAATGCCGCCTCCAGTTTGGCAAGCATTTCCGGAATTTCTTCCTTGATACAAGTTCCTACACTCAGTCTGTACCAGGGGCTGGAAGGGTCTGCACCAAATGCTGAAAAAGGAACCACCGCCAGTTTAGCTTCGCCCAGAATATAAGAAGTGACATCGGCCTGTGTTGCAAGCAACATGCCCGCTGCAGTTTTTTTACCGGTCAGGTTTAATTGGATGGTCAGATAAATAGCCGCCTGTGGTGTAACTGCATCTACCGGATAGCCCTTTGCTTTCAGTGCAGCAAAACCAGCGTGGATATTGCGCAACCTCAATTCTATTTCCGATTTAAAGTTCACCAGGTACTTACTGATGGCCGCTGTCATTGGCAGATACCGGGCAACTGCTTTCTGTTCTGCCATGGGGGCCCATGCACCCAGATGACTTAATATGGCTTTCATTTTTGAAATCACATTTTCCGGCCCCAGCGCCCAACCCACTCGCACACCTGTAGCCGAAAACACTTTTGAAATTCCGTCTATATAAATGGTATAGGGCTTCATGGCAGGAACCAGGCCAATCGGATTATGGTGCTGAATGTCTCCATAAGTAAGTGTCCAGTACATCTGGTCGAACATCAGGTATAATTTTTTCTCATTCGCTCCACGCAAATTGTTCTCTTCGAGTATCAGGTCACAGATCTGTTTCAGTGAATCTTCCGGAAGTGTTGTTCCTGTTGGGTTTTGAGGCGTACACAAACAAATGAGCGTAGCCCCTTTTATATTGGCCTTAATGTCTTCTACCGTAGGCATGAAATTATTTTCGGGGCTACAGTCTACCAGGCAATGCTCCCCATCTGTAAGGTGCACATAGTGATTATTATTCCAAGAAGGCACGCCATAAATCACTTTATCCCCTTTGTCTACAATTACTTTAAACAAAGAGTAGATCAGTGGCCGTCCGCCAGAGGCCACCTGAATTTCTGCAGGATTAAAATCCAGCCCTTCCCATTCTTTAATAAAAGCACCTATTGCTGTACGAAGTTCCAGTATCCCCTCAGCAGCAGGATAATTCGTAAAATGTTTTTGATAGCATGCGATGATGAGTTCCTCCAGTTCGGCAGGAATCGGAAATATATCCGGATTAAAGTCTCCAATGGTAAAATTGTATATTTTTTCACCATTCCGGATCCGCTCATTGATGGCATTGCCCAACTTCACAATCTCACTCCCTATCAGGGTTTCTGCCAGATTACTCAACTTACTCATAGAAAATTTTTGGGCAAAGTTACTGCATTGACAGAATTCTATTTTAACTTCATGCAAAAGCACAACAATGGGAAAAGCAAAATCTAGCAAAAAAAACACCAAAAAACCGGTAGCAGCATCAGGAATGGTTTCTAAGCCAGCAGGTCCGGGAAGTACATTTGGCAAAACAGCTGGTGG
>CALPNW020000020.1 GCA_943325035.2 Sphingobacterium thalpophilum
GGCGCAGGCGGCGGTAACTCTCCAATGACAGTTACAAATGATATAGTTGCTGCGTATACAGTAGGAGTCGACACCCGTTACACTAAATCTATTTACAAGAACAACAGATTGCCGGATACTACTTATTCCACAAAGTATATTACTACTCAAACCACTGCTTTTGATGGGGAAAACAACTGGGTTGTTTCCCGTTATGCAGATGTTGTACTGATGCTTGCAGAAGCATTGGGAGAAACAACAGAAGCGTATGATCTCATCAATTCTGTGAGAGCCAGAAGTGGTCTTGCTGCAATCTCTGCATTAACTCCGGGAACTTTTGATTCAAAATTGCTGAATGAAAGACGGGTTGAGTTTGCTTTTGAGAACCAGCGTTGGCAGGATCTGTTGCGTTTTGGCGCAGCAAAGGCGGTAATGGCAGCTCACTTAAGTATTCCGGTTGCAAACGTTCGTTTGCTTTATCCGATCCCACAAAAAGAAGTGGATGTATCGAACGGAAAAATTATTCAGAATACCGGGTTCTAGAAAAAACAGGATAGATAAATTATTAAACAATTAATAAAATTTCAATGAAAAAAATTTTAGCAGCATCGTTATTGCTTCTTGTAACCATTTCGGTTCAATTGAATGCACAGGATAAAAAAGACACAAGGATCAGAGTGATTGCCATTTTTGCGCATCCGGATGATGCAGATTCAAAAATGGCCGGAACTGCTGCACTTCTTGCCAAGATGGGTGTTGCTGTAAAGTTTGTTGCTTTAACAAATGGTGATGCAGGTCATTATGCAGAAGGTGGAGGTGTATTGGGAAAAAGAAGAAGAGAAGAAGCACAGCGCGCCGCAAAAAAATATGGTATTGAAGAGTATACTGTATTGAACAATCATGATGGTGAGTTATTGCCTGATCTGAATGTACGTTTGCAGGTGATCCGTGAAATCAGAAAATGGAATGCAGATGTGGTACTGGGTCTTCGTCCAAACGATTACCATCCTGATCACCGTAATGCCGGCAAGCTCGTAGAAGATGCAAGTTATATGGTAGCTGTTCCGAATGTTGCTGCAGATGTTCCTGCATTAAAAAAGAATCCTGTGTTTTTATACATGCAGGATAATTTCAAAAAACCAAATCCGTTCAGTCATGATATTGTAGTAGGTATTGATGACGTGATTGATCAAAAAGTGGATGGCTTAAATGAACATACTTCACAAATGTATGAGTGGCTTCCTTGGATCAGCAATGGGGGCGAAGTAGACAAATCTGTACCTGCAGATCCTGCTGAGAGAAAAGCATGGTTAAAGAAGCGCTGGATAGGCAGATCAATGTCTGATGCACAAAGAGCAGGCCTGGAAAAATGGTATGGTAAAGAAAAAGCGGCCAGTTTTAAATTTGCTGAATCTTTTGAAATTACAGAATATGGCAGTCAGCCTACAGAAGCTGATATACGCAGACTGTTCCCGATTTTTAAATAATTGATATATTATCCCCCAGTTTGTTTACATCCTGTTTCGGATCTTAAGCTGATCCGGAGCAGGATTACTTTAATACTTATTTGTGAAAAAGAATTACTCGCTTGTTATATTGGTTCTGTTAACATTTTTTGTTATCTCCTTTCTTACCAATATCATTGGTCCGCTTGTTCCGGAGATCATTAATTCTTTTCACCTCAGTCTTACAATGGTTTCGTTTTTACCATTTGCATTTTTTATTGCCTATGGGGTGATGTCTATACCTGCGGGTATTTTAACAGAGAAGTATGGCGAAAAACCGGTCATGCTTATTGCTTTTGGGATTTCATTTGCCGGGGCACTGATGTTTGCGATGTATCCCAATTATGCAATGTCAATTGTTTCCCTGTTCTTGATAGGATCCGGTATGGCAATGCTACAGGTGGTCATTAATCCATTATTAAGAACTGCAGGTGGTGAGGCAGAATTTTCCTTTTTCTCTATACTTGCCCAGTTATTTTTCGGGCTTGCTTCTTTTTTAAGTCCGCTGGTGTATTCCTATCTGGTGTTGAATCTCAATAAAGAACAAGTTAATGGCGGCTTACTTAAAATTTTGTCGGAGTTGGTTCCTGCCGAACTTCCATGGGCTTCATTGTACTGGATTTTTGCAGCAATCGCATTAATCATGATCGGCGTTATTTTTCTTTTTAAATTCCCCAGGGTAGAATTGAATGAAGATGAGAAAGTAGGCGCATTGGATACCCATGTAGGACTGCTTAAAAACCCCACAGTTATTTTATTTTTTCTGGGCATTTTCTGCTACGTAGGTTCTGAGCAGGGAGTAGCTAACTGGATGTCACAATTCTTATCTGTATACCATGGATACGATCCGCAAACAACCGGAGCACAGGTGATTGCATGGTTCTGGGGTATGATGACCGCAGGAACCTTTGTAGGTTTATTTTTAGTAAAATTATTCGACAGCCGTTATATAATTATCTCTTTTACCATAGCTGCTATTATTGCTTTGTTTGCTGCCTTATTTGGTAGCGCATCTGTTGCCCTGTATTCATTTCCGGCAATTGGATTTTTCATAGCAGTCATGTATCCGATTATTATTTCACTCGGATTGAATTCGGTTAAGGAGCACCATGGATCATTCTCTGGAATTCTTATTACTGGTATATGTGGTGGTGCGGTTATACCATTGATCATTGGGTTTATCGGTGATCACCTGAGTCTTAGGGTGGGAATGTTATTTCTCTTTATCAGTTTTGGATTTATATTAAGCATTGGCATCTGGGCTAAACCACTCATTACCAATCAGGTTGTTCAGAAAAGAAAAAAATAATGAGCAAAGACGCCTTTTTGGGGATAGATATGGGAGCAACCAACATCAGGGCTGGTATTGTGGTGGATAAGCAATTGCTTGTATGCCACAGCATTGCAGTAAGCCGGGATGGTTCGGCTCAGGATATCCTTGAACAGATCTACGGCCTGGTGGAGAAATTTTCAATGTATAGTTTCAATGGAATTGGAGTGGGAGTGCCCAGTGTGGTAGATGAAAAAAATGGCATTGTTTATGACGTGCAGAATTTGCCTGCCTGGAAAGAAGTTCACCTGAAGGAATTACTGGAAACACGGTTTTCAACTTCTGTTTTTGTTAATAATGATGCGAACTGTTTTGCCTTGGGTGAAAAACATTTTGGCAAAGGCAGGGAGGTTGAGAATCTCGTAGGACTTTCCATTGGTTCGGGATTGGGTGCCGGTTTGATTATAAACGGCAGACTTTATTCCGGCAAAAACTGTGGAGCCGGTGAAGTAGGCATGTTGTCTTATAAAGATGGAGTTATGGAAGAGTTTTGCTCCGGACAGTTCTTCGAAAAATTTTATAATGTTAACGGTAAAAAGGCCTTTCAACTTGCAACAATCGGGGATGAAAAAGCACTTGACATGTACACCCAATTTGGTGGCCATCTGGCAAAAGCACTGGAGAACATCATTTATGCTTATGATCCCGACATGATTATTATCGGAGGCGCATTAAAAAATGCATTTCCATTTTATCAGCAATCGATGTATGATGGCTTAAAAAATTTTCCTTACACAAAAACCATCAACACTTTAAAAATACATATTTCAGAAACAGAAAATATTGCTGTACTTGGTGCAGCAGCACTTGTACTAAACTCAATACATAAAATTTCATCATGAAAAATACCGGTAAAAAAATCTTGCTGTGTGCGTTATCAGTTTTGCTGATACAATGCATTTTTCCTATGGTTGTAGCAGCTGCAGAAAAACTTCCAATGGTTGTTGAAAATAATATTCCCGGTGCTCCGCAGTTGCTGGGTATCCCTTTTGCCAAAGGGATACTACTTGCTTCGGATCAGTTGAGGGTCTTGAACTCGGCTGGAGTTGAAATTCCCTCACAGATTACTATAGTTAGTACCTGGGCTCCTTCTTCGGAAAGTGTCAAGTGGATCTGGGTATTTTTCTTTTCCGAGAACGCCAATACTTATTCTTTAGAATTTGGTAAGGATGTTGTAAGAAAAGAGTTTGGTGGTGACCGGGTAACTGTAGAAAATAACCAGCGTCCTTACGGAAGGGTTCGGGTTAATACCGGCCCGCTTCAATTTACCATCAACAGATTGGGAGGTGGATTCTTAGATAAGGTAGAACTCGATACTAAAAGAGATGGGTTTGATAAAGATGATCTGATCGCAGAATCAAGTAAAACCAGAGGCAGCTTTCTGGATATTCTGGATGCTGCAGGTATAGATACATCCCGTGTAAAAATCACACACACTGTACAGGAGAAAGGTTCGGGTCCATTACATGCGATCGTTCGTATTGAAGGTGATTATCTGTACAGCAGAAAGGACAACAATACCTCTCCGTTTGTAATGCGGATCCATGCTTATGCAGGCAAGTCTTATATTAAAGTCCTGCACTCCATAGTTTATACCGGCGAACCTGATATGCACCAGAAGCCTGAGGGTCAGTATGCAGCTATTGCTACACAGAACAAAAAAATCATCAATGAGCAGGCGCTGAAAAATGCACCGGGCTGGACAGTTCCTAATGACCAGATTGCTGATGCCGGATTTGTATTGAATTACCGGCTAGATGCGGATAAGAAATTCAGAACCGGATATTTTGATGGCACCTGGATGAACCCGGGAACAGAGAAGGATTTTGCAACCACTATTTCTGGTTCAGAAAATGCATCACTTCTGCAAACAGGTCCTAATGTGAGTAGAACACCACCACTTCAGAACGCAACACCAACACAGCAGATTACCGGATTTAAAAGTACGCTTGTTGTAGGCGGTAAGGAGTTACTTAATAAACAGCGGATGTCTGGATGGGTAACTATCTCAGATAAAAAATGGGGTGTTGGCATAGGTATCCGCAATTTCTTTGAAGAGTATCCAAAGGAAATAGCCATACAGGGAGACAGCAGCAGAATCTTTAGTTATATCTGGTCTCCAAAAGTTCCCCCAATGAGTTTTGCAAGGGCATCAGGTGAATTTGACAGTGAAATGATGGGAAATTTTGCACAGGGACTTGCAAAAACAACGGAAATTGTTTACCAGTTTTTTAATGCGGAAACCCCGGAAATAAATGTTACTAATAATTTTAAATATTTTCTGGATCCGCCTGTATCACACACTTCTCCGGAATGGTATTCCAAAAGTAAAGTGTATGGCGCTTTTGCCCCGAAGTCTGATGAAAATGCAGATCTGGAGCGTGGAATTGATTATAAGTTAGATTGGATGCGGTTTAACCAGAAATGGGAGCCATGGTACGGAATGATTGACTATGGTGATTTTCAGACGTATTACATCAAGAACAAATGGAATACCTGGAACAGTGGTGAACCGGCTAATGACTATATGTGGTGGTTACAGTTTATGCGTACCGGAAACAGGGATTATTATATAACTGCCCAGGCCAGCAGTCAGCATACTATGGATGTTGATAATATTCACTGGCCTAATGCTCCTAAATTTTTAGGTGAAACCAATAATGCAGTTGACTATTTTAATTTTAAAGACAGTCTCTCTTATCCCACAAGTCCTTACGTAGGAATGGGCCGCAGGCATGCAGCGCAACACTTCACCTCTTTACTCAGTGCTCACGTTTGGGTGCCGGGATGGATTGCTTCTTATTACTTAACGGGTAATCACCGGGCATTGGACGTTGCCGAACAAACAGGTGATTTGTATCTGCGCAGAAATTGGGGCGAACACGATTTAAGGGGAAGAAGACTCTATTTGTCTGTGTGGAATCTTTCTGAAATTTACGATGCCGACAAGAAAGAAAAATACTTAAAAGAGTTGAAGGATCGTGTAGGCATCATGCTGGAATTACAAAAGAGTACCGATCAGGGAGGTAGCCTGGTAATTGACCGTTACGGCTATTCTCAGGTGTATATTTCTCAGGGTCTGTATAAGTATTATCATATGACCGGTGATGAATCTGTAAAGAGAGCATTGATCACTCATGCAAAATGGGAGAGAGACAATCCGGCCATCAATCACCAGATGGAATCCTTTCTGGCTTCTATTCACAGCCTTTCTGTAGGGTATGAGTTTACGGGAGACAAATCATTGCTGAATGAAGCGCTTAAAAGGTCTAAGTATCTTTATACCGATAAACTTCCAAAAGACTTCAAGGAATATAAAACCCAAAAGGAATTATCTGATGCACTCGAAAAAGTAGGGCATCTTCCTGATGACAAAGAAAGTTTCCGTGGAGAAGCAATCTGGAAAAGCACCAATGGATTAAGGGTGTTTGGCTGGACGCACATGTTTAATGTGCCCTATCTCCTGAACTGGGTGAATGAAAAGAAAAAATAATACTGGTTGTTAATTAAGCATAAGTCAGGCTGATGAATTTCAGCCTGACTTATTTTTTATTTTCCGGGCTGCATCAATATTTTTTCAACAGTTGTTTTTTGAATTTTATCTTTTGAGAAGTAGGATGGGAAATACGCATCGTTGGCCCATAAGTTAAACAGGTTTTTGTAAAACGGACTATCCGGATCACCTGATTGCCCCGGTGTATTGATCATTAAAGTTTTATCCCAGTCTTCTGTATCTACCAGTAATCTGAAACTTGCACCGCTTAACTGATTGTCTGCACCACCTGTAGACCCCGGAGTTGTTCCGTTTCCGCCGCGCGGCATAGTTGCTGTATTAAATCTTTTTCTGGCTTCTTTACCAATCAATGAATTCAACGGATGTTGTATGGTAACGTGTTTATATAGATCCTGCCCATAAGTCCAGCCTGTGGTTGAATTGCCCAGTTTGTTTTTCAGTAATACGATTGCCTGTTCAAAGCTCTCTTTCAGAAAGGCCTCTTTTTGATCCAGTTTATTGACCCGCTCAATTACCCTGGATAATTGCATACTTAACAAAGACTTTAGTTCGGCCGGAATGAATTCTTTTCCGGCATTGATTAAAATCTGCCGTTCCCACATTGCATAGATACCTGCGGCCACGCTGCTTTTATCCAATACATAATTCCAGTTCATGAGCAGGTTTTTTGCAGTTGCTGTTAATGAGTCACTGAATGAAACGGTCTGTAACATGGGCACCAGGGTTCTTGCCGGTATAGAATAGTAATCCGTTTGCAACGCCTTCATGTTGCTCATGGTGATTTTATTATTGGCCCCTAATACCTCATTGATCCTGTTTCCCCGGTACGGATCAGCCCAGGTATAACCAACGGCATCCCAATGTGTATAATCAGCGGGTGTAACATGCTGATTGGCTGTTGCAAAAAATCCTGCTGGCGGATTATACAGATGTGGCCGTTCCTTAACCGGCAGGTATCCTGCCCATTCATAGCGGCCATCACCGGGTACAGGAACATATCCGCTGAAATTTTTTCTGACAGGAACAATACCTACTGCCTGCCAGCCGATATTTCCTTTACGATCGGCCCAGATCATATTTTCGCCGGGTATATGGCTATAGCTGCAGGCTTCGCGGAACTGTTCCCATGTTGTTGCCTGGTTAATTCTCAGGGAAGCCAGATAAGGAGCGCCACCGGGCTCCATCCAGGCACAACGGATGGCGTAGGCTTTATGGTTTGTGGAATCTATATAGGTAACTGGTCCGTGTTGGGTGAACTGCAGAATGGCAGTTACCGGCTTGCCATTTTTTACGGTAATGGTCTCTTTGATTTCTTTCATTGAAACCCAGTTACCCTTGTAACGGTATTGTTTCAGATTGGCCGGATTAAGATCATACACATAGAGGTCCTCCCCATCGGTTTCATAAATTGTTAACCCCCAAGCACCTTCTTCATTATGACCAATGGATACTCCGGGGATTTCCGGCTCTCCTCCGCCAATTACATTCCATCCGGGTGCAACCAGGTGCACCATATACCGAAGCGAGGGAACTGCAATTTTGCGGTGTGGGTCATTGGCAAGCATTGCATGTCCACTGGCTGTTCTGCTGCCGCTGATGATCCAGTTATTGCTGCCTTCCATTTCAGGCTCCGAAGTACGGGATACAGATTGGGTTTGTTTGTTCAATGAATTCAGTACAGCATCCTGATCCTCTTCTGTTATTGCCAGGTCTCCTTCTTTAAAAACGATGTCTCCATGAGAAGCATTATAAGGGGCAAGTATATCCTGAAACAGTAAATCACCGCGGATGGCACTGTCGAGTTTCAGTATCGGATCTTTTGGATGAAACCAAACGATTTCTTTTACTTTCTCCTCTCCTGATCTTGCAACTGCCCTTCCAAGATTCAGTTCCTGTGTGATATTACCCAGCAATCCCTGGTGTCTGGATATAACTACTTCCGGCGTCCATTTGCCGGGTTTGATTTTAAGCATCCTGAATTCTACCGGAAGCTTTTCGGGTTTGCTCAGTACTTCAGCGATATAACTGTTTACGCCATCAACATAGGCATTGATAATAGCAACACCCTGCGGATGATAGTGGTTCAGCTCTTTGGTCATATCGCCCCTGAATTTAAAAAGCCGGGTGCCAATATCTCTTTTTAATTCCCGCTCTCCCAGAATTTCAGCAACGGTTCCGGTTGCCTGCCGTCTCCACACTTCAAACTGAAAAAGACGGTCTTTTGCAGCACAATAGCCCTGTGTAAAAAACAGGTCGTGTTGATTAGCGGCATAAATATGGTTAATACCCCATTCGTCTCTGAGTACTTCTACCTTTCCCTGTAACCCCTTTACAGTAAGCATTACAGCCTTTTTTTGCGCAGTAGCCCCTAGGGATATACCAACAACAAAACCAATACAAAGTGACATCTGCCTGATTGACAACATAGAATATAATTATATGACCTTAAGATAGGGATAAAACCGTTTTAAACATGCAAACATCCGTTTGAGTTCCACGGTGCCTGTATGATAGTATTTGATGGAACTTTACCAACTGCTGCGCCATTAGCATGAATCAATAGAGCGTGCCGAATAGTATTAACTCCATTGAATTAAGTATAGAAAATGAACCATTCAATAAAAATACTTATTCGAGTTCAATCTATCTTTGCAGTAATGGCTGTTTCTAAACAAAAACTGGATATCATAGATAAAGTGCTCGATGCCTGTTATAAGCATAATCCGGATGCATTGTTTGTGATGAGCCTGATGCACCAGTACGAAGAACGGGGTAGTTTAAGCAAGAAGCAACTCGAAGGCCTTTACCAGAAGGCTTCAAAGATTCCTGAGATGCCGGTAAGCTGGCTGGCAACGCTAGAGGCCACTATTAATAGAATGTATACACGGGAAAAATCTCCTGCTGTGAATAATACTCCCTTATTTGAAAAGGACGAAGCTGCAGGGCAAAAAATGGCTGCCATTCTTGAAAAATATCCGCAACACAAACGGGTTCTGTTTCTGAATACAAAACACCAGAAAAATGAAGTGCTTACACCGGCAGAGAAAGTGGAAATCGAGAAGTTTTTTAAGTTGCTGATCAGCAAATAAGGAACTGGCTTAACACCAATTATTTTGTCAGCAAAGAACCATTACCCATGATGCCAAGGCAGGTATCAATGAAATCATTGACCTCTTTTTACTATCAGAAGCCGCTTTCTTCTGGCATCAGTGGCATCTTCCATCTGAATGATCAATTTTTTCCCGATCAGAATATTCAGGAGGTTGGTTACATTGGCGCGGCTTACATTCATGGCTTCCGCAATTTCCTTGGCCATCATGGGCATTCTGTGAGAAGTGTCTTTGAAATAAAGAATATTAGGACCCTTGGCCAGTAAAAGCATGACCAGCCATTGCTGGGTGGTAATGCCATATTTGCCGGTAATTGATTCTACATTTTTTTCCAGGTTTCGGAGAATTTAATGATATGAAATATCACCGAAGCGTTCAGTGTTTTCTTTATCATGGCTTTGGATTTTGTTGTTACATGATTGATCTTTCTAACCCATTAATCCTTTTACAGATCCGCCGTCTACTGTAATTGTTTGCCCGGTAACATATCTGCTTAAAGGACTCAGCAGCCACATAGCCAGACTGGCAAAATCTTCCGCTTCTCCCAAAGCCCGGGTTGGTATCTGTTGAATAGCTGCTGCTTTTACTTCGTTAAACGATAAGCCTGTTTGCTCACTTTTTTTATGGTAAAGCCGGTCTATGGCAGGGGTATTATGAGATCCCGGTCCCATAATATTCATCGTTACTCCTGCATGAGCTACTTCCTGCGAAAAGGTTTTTACCATACCCGCTACAGCTGCCCGCAGGGAATTACTCAGTACCAGATTTTCAATGGGTTGTTTAATGGTTACACTTTCAATGAAAATAATTCTTCCGTATCCATTGGCCATCATGGATGGCACAAAAGCTTGTGCAATGGCCACTTTCCAGCGAAGAAGGAGCCGATAGGCGTTGTCCCAATCTTCGGGTGTTGTTTCCAATACTGTTTTAGCGGGAGGCCCGCCTGCATTTACGACCAGGCCGTGGACCTGTCTTGTCCCTACCAGCTGAATCAGATTCTGGAGTACTTCAGGGTCAGCAAGATCACCTGCAAGTATTTCTATTTGTGCAGGAGCTGTTGTTTTTAGTGTTTCCAATTTTTCGGCACCTCTTGCTATGGCAATGATGCTCGCACCCTCCTCTACCAGTGATGCGGCAATTGCTCTGCCAAAGCCGGAAGTTGCACCCCCTACAATAAATAACTGTTGTTTGATCTGTAAGTTCATCGGAAAATGTATTACAAAGTATTTTATCTCAGATAGTATGCAGCTGTATTCGCAGTAGAGAAAGCGGAGTTACCGTTCATTCAGTGCATTACCTGATCAGAAATACGGTGGTTTGGTTAATGAAGTTAACTTTTTTAGGTCGTATAGCACTAACTATCGGTCAGGCGCATAGTTATGCCATGCCAGCTGCGCGCAGGGGTATGACCTTTGAGGCCCGATCAATTGTGTTAATTGAAGTAATGCAATGCAGCGAAAGCTTATTCAGCGGGTTCTGCAGCAGGAGTTACGTTTTTCAACAGTAACTGAAATTTAGTGTTCAGCGATACTGTGTATTCGCCCGCCTCTAAAAATTCTTTGGTAGCCTTGTCTTCCAACATCACCAAAGCAAGGTCTGAAGCAAGCACTGAACTACTGATGAGGTTACTCACTCTGCCTCTGGTAAATTCAATAGTGAATTTATAGCCCGCTTTTCTCCCGGATCCCATTCTCTCGAAATCAATCCTGTTCAGGTCTAACACCTGGTTTTCCTGACGGGTTCTTTTCAGCAAAATGCGGATAATCGGTAGGTACTTTGTCCAGATTTGGGCGTACATGTAGCGTAATAATTTGAGGTTAGTTTTGTAAAGGTCTGAAAAATATCGGCGAATTACGAATTTGGTTTTTAAAAGTCTCTAATCCGGCTATCTTCGCAGCCATATGAATGATTTATCTACTGTAATGATAAAGTCGCTGATTGTACACCAGGCGGGCAATGCGGCGCAGGGAGGCAGGCTATTTCTGTCTGAATCGGCACTGGAAATTGAAGAAACCGAATTACAGCCAATTCTGGTGAATTACATGCTAAAACAGCTGAATGAGGCCGAACAGTACCGTTTGGATACAGAACAAAATCTGGTTTATACTGCGGTAAGCAGTGTTTTTGAAGACCAGTCTAAGTTCCTGATGGCAAGCAAACAACTGGCCGAGCATTTTCACCTGGAAAGCAGTTCGGCATTTGCAATATCGGGTGATTTGCTGGTAGTTCGATTCCAGCAACTGCCTTTTGCCGATCAGTTTATTGATGGTATTGGTATATTTCACAGCAGTTCCAAAGAACAGTTTCTTAAAACAGTGCTCAGACCGGCAGGAGTTGATCTTTTGCTGGAGGAAGGAATAGACCTGAAAAAACCCGAAAAAGCGGTTTTGATTCTGCGAAAAGATACCGAAGAGGGATTTTTAGCCTATGTATTTGAGTCTGGTTCGTCTAAACAGGCCGATTCTGCTTTCTGGAAACAGGAGTTTCTCCGGCTGAATCCGGTGATCAATAGTTACCACAATACCAATGCAACATTGGGTATGTGCAAACTTTTCATCAGCAACGAACTGAATGAACAGTTTGAAACTACAAAATCTGATCAGATTGATATGTTACAGAGAAGCATGGAATATTTTAAGACCCATGATAATTTTCAATTAGAGGAGTTTGGGAAAGAAGTACTGCACCATCCGGAACTGATCGATTGTTTTAATAATTATAAGCAACAGTACGAAGTAGCCAAACAGGTTAATATAGAACCCAGTTTTGATATCAATTTAGCCGCAGTTCAGAAACAGCAACGGCTCTTTAAAAGTATTCTTAAACTGGATAAGAACTTTCACGTTTATATACATGGACGCAAAGACCTGATCGAAAAAGGGTATGATGAAGCAACAGGGAAGAACTATTACAAGCTGTATTTCGATGAAGAAAAATAATTACAGGGCGTCCAGCTCCCTCTGGTAGTCGTACTGCAGGTCTTCATGCAGGCCTGATAAGGAAGCTTTTGCTTTTTTAATTTGCTGGGCGTATAAATTTTTTAGTGCAGTGCTTTTTTCGAATGGAATTCCATTGGCTTTGAGGGTACTGCAAAAATGAAGCAGTATAGCCACTTCGGCCTGTTTGGATCCGGTGTAACGGATATGTTTGCTGGCAATCCGAAGAATCTTGCGGATGGTTTTTTTTGCGAAATACAAATTGGTTGCCGGTTCCAGTGTTTCAAACTCGGAACTGATCAGTTCTTTCACTTCTGTGATATAGCCTTCTTCATGGTGTGCTTCAAAAAGCAGGTAAGTGAGTAATTCTTTATTCTCTTTTTTAAATTTAGCCAGCCTTAAACACAAGTCTACCAGTACCTTATCGGGGCTTGCCAGTAATTCCTGTTTTATTTCATGAACACTTGCGCTTTTCATAGCTGCAAGTTAGGCTTTCGTTTAAAAATTGCTTACTTTGGATATTGCCAAAAATTCTACCGATTATGCCAACCAACCGCCGAAAATTCATTCAGCAGGCCGCTTTTGCTGCGCTTGCAACAGCCACCGTTCCAGCCTGGTTACAGGCTGCTCCCAGAGCAAAAACACTGATGGGTGTGCAGTTGTACTCGGTGAGGGATGAAATGAAAAAAGATCCGCTGGCAACCCTGAAAGCTCTTGCAGATATGGGCTATAAGTATGTAGAGCATGCTAATTATATCAATAGAAAATTTTATGGATACCCTGCTGCGGAGTTTAAAAAGGTACTGAATGACCTGGGGTTAACGATGCCCAGCGGGCATACCGTTATGGGGCCCGGTCATTGGGATGCCGCAAAAAAAGATTTCTCGGACAGTTGGAAATATACGGTTGAAGATGCTGCCATTGCCGGACAGGAACTGGTGATCAGTCCCTGGTTGGATGACAGTTTGCGTAAAACCGCCGAAGACCTGAAACGCTATATGGAGGTGTTCAATAAGTCGGGGGAACTGTGTAATAAATCCGGGATGCGTTTTGGATACCATAACCACAATTTTGAGTTCACACAAAAACTGGGGGACGAAACAGTTTATGAAATCATCCTGAAAAATACCGATCCTTTACTGGTTGCCCAGCAACTTGATTTTGGAAATCTGTATGGCACCGGCGCAGACGCATTGGCTATTGTACAAAATAATCCCGGCAGATTTGTATCGATGCACGTGAAAGATGAAATCATGAATGCCAAAGGAACCGGATATGAAAGTACTGTTTTAGGTAAGGGAGTGCAGGTAGTAAAGAAAATTATTGATCAGGGAAAGAAAACAGGCGGAACACTGCATTTTATTGTTGAGCAGGAAGCATACCAGGGTATTGCTCCTTTGGAATGCATCAGGCAGAATTATAACAAGATGAAGGAGTGGGGCTACTAGGTTTGAAACGGATTAATCCGGAGAAAAATTTTGAATAATTAAAAGAAGCGTATGAAAATTATATACTGGTGTTTATTGCTGATTTCTATAGGTGCATCTTCTCAGTCACCGGATCGTGCCGACATCAACAGGTGGGAGGCACAAGCCAAACAGGTAACCATTGTCCGGGATATTTACGGCGTGCCGCATATTTATGGAAAGACGGATGCAGACGCGGTGTTTGGATTACTTTATTCTCAGTGCGAGGAAAATTTTGAACGGATTGAGCGTAATTATCTGGAAATGCTGGGCAGAAGATCAGAGATGGAGGGAGAGAAAGCCTTGTATGATGATTTACTGATGCGCCTGATTGCAGACAGTAATGATGCCAGAAAAGATTATGCGAAAAGTCCTGCCTGGTTAAAAAAATTACTGAACGCGCATGCAGACGCCATCAATTTTTATCTGTATAAACATCCCGACGTTCAACCGGTAGTATTGAAAAAATTTGAACCCTGGTTTCATCTCATGTACACAGATGGCAGTGTTCATGCAACAAGCACCGGCGGAGCCAGCGTAGCAGAGATCAAACAATTTTATGAAAACCCACTGGCTAACCAAACTGCAGTTGTTCAATATAACAGAGATATTGAAGACCGGGGATCCAATGGTTTTGCCATTGCACCTTCCAGAAGTGCAGGTAAAAACGCAATGCTGTACATTAATCCGCATGTGCCTTTTTATTTCAGGAACGAAGCACAGATGGTAAGTGAAGAAGGGCTGAACACCTACGGAGCGTCTACCTGGGGACAGTTATTTGTATACCAGGGATTTAATGAGCATTGTGGATGGATGCATACTTCCGGCTATACTGATGTGGCAGATCTCTATGCGGAAAAAGTAAAAAAATCCGGTTCCGGCTGGGTATACGAATATGAAAAAAAGCAGCGACCTGTTAAAACAAAAGAGATCACTGTTTACTATACAAAAGATGGACAGATGCTTTCTAAAAAGTTTACAGGCTTCTATACCCATCACGGTCCTGTTCTTGCAAAAAGAAATGGTAAATGGTTGAGCCTTAAAGAGTACAACCGTTCTATGCGGGCCCTGATTCAATCATGGGCCACCACAAAAGCAAAAACACTGGCAGAGTATACACGCGCTATGGAAGGGCTTTCTAACACCACGAATAATACGGTGTATGCAGATGACAAGGGTAATATTGCTTACTGGCATGGGAATTTTGTACCCAAAAGAGATACATCTTTTAACTGGGCACTTCCGGTAGACGGATCTGTTGCAGCAACCGAATGGAAGGGCATTCATCCGTTAAAGGAAACAGTACATATTATTAATCCTGCATCGGGATGGATCCAGAATTGTAACGCAACTCCTTTTGCCACTTCCGGAGAAAGCAGTTTAAAAAAAGAAGGGTATCCGCACTATATGGCACCCGACGGACAAAATGCCCGGGGCATCAATGCTATCCGGTTGCTGAAAGACCGGCAGGATATCAGTTTAAATGGCTTAATAGAGATCGGTTATAACAGGTATCTTACCGGCTTTGATATTTTACTACCTGCTTTGTTTAAGGCGTATGATAATCTGAAAGAAGAGGATCTGTATAAATCAACACTCAGGGAACCGGTTGCCATACTGAGATCATGGAATAAAATATCAGATACTGCTTCTGTTGCAACTACGCTTGCCATTGACTGGGCTACCAGAGTAAATGCGCTGTACCCGAAAGCGGCAACGGCCGAAGAAAATACTGAAGTGATTGGCCGCTTCAATAATATTGCACAAAAACTGGAAGGGAGTCAGCATTTGCAGGCATTGGCGGAGGTAGTTGATTTTCTTAAAAAACAATATGGTTTCTGGGAAGTTCCCTGGGGTTCCATCAATCGTTACCAGCGTCTTACCGGAAAATTCGACGAAATCTATGACGACAGTAAACCCAGCATTGCTGTAGCACTCAGTTCCTCAAAATTCGGTTCCTTACCCGCTTTTGAAAGCAGAACGATGAATGGCACAAAAGGCCGCTATGGATACTCGGGCAATAGTTTTATTGCTGCAGTTGAGTTTGGAACAAGGGTAAGTGCTAAAACGATTGTTACCGGCGGACAAAATAATAATCCTTTATCTGCTCATTTTACTGATCAGGCTAAAGGGTTTGTAAACGGAGAATTTAAATCAGTATTTTTTTATAAAGAAGATGTTCAAAAAAATAAGGAAAGAGAATACCATCCGGGAGAGTAATCTTACTGGATGGTAAAACTCATGCCCCCGTCTTTTTCATCTTTCAGCTGAACACCCAGTAATGCAAGCTCGTTACGTATCTTGTCACTTGTAACAAAATCCTTTTTGCTCTTGGCTTCTTTACGGATATTGATCAGTAACTGTAATACTCCTTCCAGCTTATTATTATTGTCGGCTTTGCTGTTTTGCAAACCAAAAATATCAAGAATATACACGTGCAGTTGTTTGGTTAACAATGCAACAGTATCTGTATGCAGTGCGGTAGCAGCAATGTATTTGTCTTTGATTGAATTGATCACAGGAACAAGTTCAAACATATTGGCAATTACTTTGGCCGTGTTCAGGTCATCATTCATAAAAGTATCAAAATCAGCTACCAGTTTTTTTACTTTATCATCCAAAGCAGTATCTATTCCGGCTCCTGTACTGCCCATACCGGTTTGCTGCTGCAACCAATCGAAGGCTTCCATCAATCTGCGCAATGCTTTTTCGCTGCCCTGTAGCGCGTCATTCCCAAAATCGAGCGTACTGCGGTATTGAGACTGAAGAATAAAAAAACGGATGGTGGATGGTGCATATGCCTGTTCCAGTAAGGGGTGCTGGCCACTGAACATTTGTGATAGCATGATCTGGTTACCGTAGCTCTTACCCATTTTTTTACCATTGATGGTAATCATATTGTTGTGCAACCAGTAACGCGCAGGCATCTTATGATTGCAAACAGTACTTTGTGCTATTTCACATTCGTGGTGCGGAAACTGCAGGTCCATTCCTCCTCCGTGGATATCAAATTCATCACCCAGGTATTTGGTACTCATGGCAGAACATTCTATATGCCATCCGGGGAAACCTTCTCCCCATGGACTTTGCCAGCGCATAATGTGTTCTGCAGGTGCTTTTTTCCAGAGTGCAAAATCACTTTTATTTCTTTTTTCTTCCTGGTTATCCAGTTCGCGGGTACTCTCTATCTGCTCATCCAGAACCCTCCCGCTGAGAATGCCATAGGGTTGTCCTTTGGCCGTAAAATCGGTATTGTATTTTTCTACGTCAAAATAGACTGATCCGTTCGATTCATAACCGTAACCATCTGTAATGATTTTTTTGATCATCTCTATCTGCTCAACAATATGACCTGTTGCAGTTGGTTCAATACTTGGCGGCAGATTATTGAACTGACTCATTGCCCAATGGTAGAGGTTGGTATATTTCTGAACCAGCTCCATCGGCTCCAGTTTCTCCAGTATTGCTTTGGTGCTGATCTTATCTTCTGCTTCTCTTCCTTCTTCTTCAAAATGGCCGGCATCGGTAATATTACGGACGTACCTCACTTTGTAGCCGAGGTACATGAGATAGCGGTATAATACATCAAAAGTAATGAAGGGGCGCGCATGACCGAGATGACTCTCGCCACTTACGGTTGGGCCACATACATACATACCCACATATGGCGGGTTGATGGGTTGAAATACTTCTTTTTGGCGTGTTAGCGAGTTGTATACTTTAAGAGACATCTCTGCGAAAGTAATTATTTTTTCAGACGTATATCCGCCATCAGCATAATATGATCGCTGAGTGCTTCATCTACCATATCAAATTGTCTTATTTGGAACTGGTTGCCGGCAAGAATATAGTCTATTCTGAGGGTAGGAGCCAGCGAAATGAAGGTTTTTCCTATTCCGAAACCCCTTTGTAAAAAGGCATCCTGCCAGTTTTGTTTGATGTTAAAATAGGTGTAGGAATTGGGCACATCGTTAAAATCTCCACAGATTACAGAAGGATATGGGCTTAATGACAATGCTTTTTGAACAATGTCGGCCTGCACCCCTCTTTTCTGGTAAGCCTGCTTCATTTTTCGCATCAGGCTTCTGGAGGCAGAAATGGTTTCCGGATCAGATTCTTTAATATGCTCTATATCCCGGTAATCGTCCTTTTTGAATTTGAAAGACTGCAGATGGGTAGTGAAAATCCGGAGCGTATCAGCTCCTTTGAGAATATCTATGTAGATAAGGCTGCCTTCGGCAGGGAACTCAATCCGTAAAGAATCTATGACGGGGTATTTAGAAAAAACAATACATCCCGACTGGTAATTGCCGGTGGCTCCCCTGTAGTCTTTTGAAAAAAACTGATACGGATAAATTTTACTGAAGAGCGCAATATTATTTTCTGAGCTTGCTGTATTAAATTCCTGTAAACAAATAATATCCGGGTTGTGTCTTAGAATACTTTCTGCTACTTCAATCCTTACCCTGGTTTTGGCGTCTTTGTTTTTAGTGAGTCCATTAAAGCTTTGTACATTCCAGTTAACTATCCGGAAACTATTTTCTGGCTTCCTTTTTGAAAACCCTGAATCTCCACTCCAGGCAAATACCACCGGCAACTGTTTCCATCCGATGCACAATGCCAGTATAGAAATAACGGACCATACCGGCCGGCTAATCAGCCAGAAAAGAATGAATAAAAGCAGCACTACAATGAGGTAGGGAGTAGCTAAACTAAAAAAGCCATGAAACCACCAGCTATCGGGATTGATAAAAGGCGATAAAGAAGCTATTAAAAAAATAAAGCCCAGAAAAAGGTTAAAGAAAATAAACAACGATTTAGTTGTTTTTCGCAGCCAGCTTTTAGCCATCATTAAAAGTACTAAAAATCAGTTTCCCAAATTCAGATCTGCCAGAATTGGGTAGTGATCAGACAATTTTAACGCTGGCGAGTAATACTGACTTGTATTGAACTGTTTACTGGTAAGCAGAACATCTATTCTGAGTGTAGGGATAGAACTAAGGTAAGTGCCGCCCAACCCGCTGCCTTGTTCAATAAAGGCATCCTTCAGATTTTTTTGCAGCATACCGTATACATAGCTAGCCGGAACAGCATTCAGGTCTGCACAAAAAATATAAGGAACCCTGCTTTCATTCATAGTTGCTTTTATGGTCCTGGCCTGGCTGGTGTGGATGCGGTCAAAATATTCCAGGCGTTCTATACGGTTTGAATGAAACAAAAAACCGGTATCTTCTTTTACATATTGGAGGTTGCGTGTATTACCGGCCGAGATAACGGATTTGTGCAGGTACATCGATTGAAGGTGTGTATTATAAACACGCATCTGTTTGCCTCGAAAAGTAATTGTTGCATAGGCCAGACTTTCCGGATAGGCTTTCTCTTTGTACTTCACCCTGCCGGTTTCTGTGATAGGTGATCTGGAAAAAATAATGGTTCCATGGTATCCCCCATCCCTGCTAAAAAAATGATAAGGGTATTTCAGGGAATCAGTTATATAATCTATAAGGGTTCCATTGGTTGTGTAAGGTACAGGTACGAAATCCTGAAAGCACAAAACATCTGCATCAGACTGTTTAATAAACTGAACCATTTGGTCTTGTTTATTTTTCCAGTTAATATCAGAAGAACGACCGTGTATGAATTCGTTCACATTCCAGGAAAGTATCCGCAGATGATCATTCGGCTTTGTATAATTAAATGCCTTTTTGGAGCTAAAACCAAAACCTGTCCGGATGTTTTTTTCAGCGGGCAGCAGGAGCAATAAAAAAATCCAGGCTTTTTTGGGAAATAAATACAGGGCGATTATGCACCAGATAATCATAGCGGTAAAGAATACCGGAAAGCCCAGTGCAAAGTAGGTTGCGCCATAAATAACAGTTGGATCAATGGCAGATGAAAAGCAGGAAATCAGAAATAACAATGAAAAAGCAATTCCGCCCGTCAGCAAAATCCGGTATGATAATATGGAAAGCCGGGCTTTTTTCATGAACTAAAGGTCTTCATCACTGGCTCTTTGCAAAAAAGCTTTTTCTTCATCTGTTAAAAATGAAAATCCATGCTGGCTGATCTTATCAAGAATTTCATCCAGTTTCTGCTGGGTATTGTCTGCGATTTTTTCATAGGGTTTTCTGTTGGCCCTGAAAAAATGCTTTTCATCAAAATCCTTTTGTTGCTGATTTTTTTCCGGACTGAACAGGTCATTCAGCCAGTGAACCAGGCTGATCATCCAGCGGCCCCAGTCGTTGCCTTTTTGCAGTTGTTTTATAAAAATAAATCCAACTGCTGCACCACCAATATGTGCAGCACTGATTCCCATATTGCCATCAGCAAGGGTTGAAAAATCAATTAATACAAATAATATGGTAAGCACCCATAAAGGAATTCCACCGTTGATCATTGGGAATATTCTGTAACCCGGAGAAAGTGTTGTGGTAGCAACTGCAATAGCCATCACTGCTGCGCCACCTCCAAGCATTGGAGCTGTGGTTAATATGTTTTTTTCCAACCCCGGAAAGAGATTGTTGGCCAGTATAAAAATCAGGGCTCCTGCCAACCCGCCGTAAAGATAAACTGGTATCAGTTTATTGTTTCCTGCCAGATCCTGAAGTATGTAGCCAAAGGCCCAGAGCCACATTACAGTAGAAATCAACTGCCAGATACTATAATGGGTGAACATATGGGTAAGGATAGTCCATGGTTTTAACAGTAATGCCGCCGGTGCCGCCGGAAGGGTAAACCAATCAAGAATCTGGCTGTAAAAAAATTCGATGGGAATATCCGTCAGAAAATAAATGATCTTAACGAAATTGATCAGCACAAAAACCAGGGCATTTATTGCAAATAAAATGACCAGCGCGTTGTTGTCCTGTCCTAGCAGAATCTTTCCCGGAGACTTATAAGATTGTGTGGGCATACTAATAAAACGTTTTTTTCTTGGTTTTGTTCCAGGTCATTACAATTAATAGTCCAACAATGGCACCTCCAACATGTGCCCATCTGGCAACATTATCGCCGGCGGAATTTCTGAGTGCAAAAATAAGTTCATAAGAAAAATAAAGCAACCCAATCCATTTAGCCTTTACCGGAATCAGGAAATATATATAGATGTAGGTATTCGGGAACAGGTAAACGAAGGCTGCCAGCACGCCAAAAACAGCACCGCTTGCTCCAAGTGTGGCCGTGTTGAGGTTATGCTGGTAATAGCTGGTAAGACTGTCGAACATCTGAGAGCTGGATACCGTATCTGCAGGATTTAACCGAAGATTATCGATGATCTCCTGGTGGTTTTCGAAGCGCACATTGTATTTTTCTATGAAAGAAATCATTTCCCTGTTTAATGCGGCACCGCCGGTATCGTGCAGGCGGAAGATGGCTTCATAGGCATTGGTCAGCGGTATAAATTCATAGCTTAAAAAAAGCAGGTGAATGAGTGCGGCGCCCAATCCGCACACCAGATAAAACGTTAGGAATTTTTTAGAGCCCCAGAGATTTTCCAGAATTGAGCCGAACATCCATAAGGCAAACATGTTCCCGAGTATGTGACCGAAATCACCATGCAAAAACATATGGGTAATTAATTGCCATGGTCTGAAAAGACTGCTCTGCCAGCCATGCAAGGCAAAAATGGCCTCAAAATCAAAGAAACCATTGGGTCCGGATAAAGTATTTTGCGCTAAAAAAAACAGTCCGTTGATGATCAGCAGGTTTTTAACAATGGCAGGTAGAATCTCAAATCTACCGGGTCTGAATTCAGTCATATTATTGAATTAGTTTCAATTGAACTACGTTTTCTATATGTAGGGTATGTGGAAACATATCTACCGGCTGAATACGGGTAACCCTGTATTTTTCGCTTAATAAGCCAAGGTCTCTTGCCTGGGTTGCCGGATTACAGCTTACATATACAACTACAGGTGCTGCAATTTCCAGTAATTTTTTGATGAGCTTTTCGTGCATACCTGCTCTTGGTGGATCGGTAATGACCACATCGGCTTTTCCATGTTCTGCAAAAAATGCATCATCACAGATATCTATGACGTCGCCGGCAAAAAAAGAAGCATGTTCTACCTGATTAAGGGCTGCATTTTCTTTGGCATCTTCAATAGCATCTGCTACCATTTCTACACCTACCAGTTTTTTGGCACCCTTGCTTACAAACAATCCGATACTTCCCGTTCCGCAGTATAAATCATACACCAGCTGCGTTCCATCCAGCTCAGCAAACTCACGGGTAACCGCATATAATTTTTCTGCCTGTTTGGTATTGGTTTGAAAAAATGATTTGGGACTGATCTTAAATTGCAGGTCTTCCAGTTTTTCCATGATATATCCTTTGCCATGATAAATCAGTGGCGTCTGGTCTTGCAGGCTATCATTGTTTTTGCTGTTGATGGTATATAAAAGTGTGGTGATCTGAGGGAATTTTTGCAATAACAGATCCAGTAATCTCGTCCGTGCTGCTTCATCTTCATAGGCCATCACCACATTTACCATCAGTTCTCCGGTAGTACTGTTGCGAATGAGCAGATTACGGATCCATCCTTCATGCTTTTTGATATCATAAAACGGAAGTCCGTTTTCTATAGCAAAAGCGGCAATGGTTTTTCTGATCTCATTGGTTGGCTCGCTTTGTAAGTGGCAGGTGTCTATCTCCACCACTTTATCGAAGAATCCACGAACATGGAATCCGGCAGCACCAGGCTGGTTTTCAAAACCCTCCCCGGCTGCTTTCAATCTGCGGAACTCTTCTGTTGGAATATACTTTCGGGTAGCAAAAGTGTATTCCATCTTATTCCGGTACTGTTCGGTTTGATCTGCTCCTATGATCGGAGCAATGGCCGGCAATTCAATTTTTGCAATACGGGTGAGGTTGTCGCTAACCTGCTTCTGTTTGTAAAACAGTTGCTTTTCGTATGGAAGCATTTGCCATTGGCAACCCCCGCATACGCCAAAATGTTCGCAAAAAGGGATAACCCTGTCTGCGGATAATTCATGGATTTTAACGGTATAGCCCTCCGCCCAGTCGGATTTGTTCTTTGTAAGCAGAACATCTACTATGTCTCCGGGAACGGCCCCTTCTATAAATACCACTTTACCTTCTACGCGTGCCAGTGATTTTCCCTCGGCAGCATAATCCTGTACCAGTAGTTTCTCCAGTACTATTGTTTTTTTTTGCTTTCTCACTGTATCAAAGGTAAGCCCGAATATTTACTTAATTTTATGGTCAATCTATAGCTATGCGTTTTTTATTGATCAATTTGATTTTTTTCACATCTTCTTTGCATCTACAGGGCCAGAAACCCCTATCTGCCCCCCAACAGCAGCCTGCTGCAAAGGGACATTTGATACCTGTGACTCTAACCCCCCTGAAAAACTGTACGATTTATTTGGGAAGTTATTTCGGGAAAGGGATGACATTAGTGGATTCTGCCCGGTTGAATGAGAAAAGTCAGGGTGTTTTTAAAGGTTCCGCCAAGCTAACCGGAGGAATTTATTTTGTGGTATCCCCCAATTATTCCATTCAGTTTGAATTACTGATGGATGCCGGACAACAATTTAGTATTGCAGGCGATACCGCTAATAAGGAAAAAGCTGTGATTGCCGGCTCGCTGGATAATGACCTGTTTCGCCAGTATGTGATTTTTTCTACGGAGAAAGGCAAATTAAAGCAGCAGCTGGAACAGAGCTACCGTAACGCCGCCACTCTGGCCGATTCCATTCGTTTGCGCGCTTCAATACTTCAAATTGATTCGGAACTGGATGCATACCGCAATTTAATGAGCAAGAACAATCCCAGGTCTTTGCTGACCATGCTTTTTAATACCATGAAGCGACCAACACCACCGGCTGTTCCGCTGATAAAGGGTATACCCGATTCGGCCTATCCGTACCGTTTTGTAAAAGATCATTTTTGGGACGATGTACTGTTTAATGATGACCGGATGCTGCGGACTCCTTTTTTTGAGGCTAAGCTGGATGACTATTTTAAATATTATGTGTCGCCCGACGCTGACTCTATCATCGGCGAAGTGAAGTATATGCTGATTTCCGCCAGAACTGGCAAAGAAATGTATCCGTATCTGCTTACCAAATTCACCAATAAATACATAAGCCCCGAATTTATGGGCCAGGACAAGGTATTTGTATACCTGTTCGAAAATCATTACGCCAAGGGCGATACGGTTTTATTGAACCCGGCATCGCGTAAAACTATTACAGAAAGGGCATACAGCCTGATGGCCAATCAGCTTGGTCTGCCGGCACCAGTGCTGGATTTAACAGATACCACCGGAAAAAAAGTTTCCCTCTATGGCATCAGGGCGCCGTTTACAATAGTTGCGTTCTGGGATCCAAACTGCGGGCATTGCAAAGAGGAAATTCCACAGCTCGATTCTTTATACAGCGCAAAATGGAAAGCGGAAGGTGTGGCAGTTTACTCGGTCAATATTTATGAGAACGAGGTACCGGCCTGGAAAAAATTCATTGCTGAAAAGACGCTTTCTAAAGATTGGGTACATGCCTATCAAACAAAAGAGGCAAAGCTGGCCGAAGAAAAATCCGGTCTTCCTAATTACAGACAACTGTATGATATATCCCAGACCCCCACTATTTATTTACTTGATAAAGACAAACGGATCATTGCCAAAAAATTGTCACTGGCGCAATTTGATAAATTGATGGAAGCAAAACGGAAATAAAGAAGGAGCCGCTTTTTAAAATAAAATTTTTGACGATTCTTTTACTTTTTAGCCCCGGGTTCTTCTGAAATATTCCATAAAATAGCATATTTTCGGCTATTTTATGCAATATTTGCCATTTTTATGCCCTAATTTAAGGGATGGCTGGGTGTCCCTATTATTGATTAGTTTCGTAATTAGGTCGAGTATTCCTAAGAAAAAGTAAATTAATCGGCTGATTTTCAGCATTTTATGTATTTAATAGGTATAATAGAAGATAAAATCAGTCTGAGACAAACGTTGGAAAGCTATATTTCGCTTGAATCCGACCTCTCATTGGTATTCTCCTTCAACAGTGTAGAAAAATGGATTTCCCTGAGGGAAGAGGCGGGAATTGTGCCCGATTGTATTTTACTGGATATCGGCTTGCCCGGCATTTCCGGCCTGGATGCAATTTCAATTATCAGCAGCTACTACGATGGGGTAAAGATTCTGGTTATCTCAGGAAATACAGATCCGCATATTGCCTGGCAATCGATGATGAATGGTGCCAACGGCTTTCTTCTGAAACCTTTCAGGCTGGCCGAATTAAAATCACAGATTGAGGTGCTAAAATCCGGAGGTACTGTTTTGTCTCCTGAAACCATGACCAATCTGATAGAAAAAGCAAGAACAATTTATAAATCAGGCTTTAATAATGAGTCTCTGGCCGATTTCGGGTTAACACAAAGAGAAGTGCAGGTAGCAGAGTTGTTGCTGAACGGATCAAGTTATAAAGAAATTGCCGTAATACTTTCTATTTCATATACAACAGTAAATGAGCATATCAAGAATATGTATAAGAAAACCAATGTCAATTCGAAAACGGCATTTATTAACCGGGTATCCGGCAATAAAAAAAATTGATTACTTAATACCTATCCTTA
>CALPNW020000021.1 GCA_943325035.2 Sphingobacterium thalpophilum
CATCAAAATCATGGTTTCCCATGGTTGCCGCATCATAACCCATTTTACTCATGGCTTTGATCTCAGGTTCTCCCTTATATAAATTAAAATAAGGCGTACCCTGAAAAATATCTCCGGCATCCAGCAGTAAAATCTGATCTGCCTCCTCCCTGATCTGTTTAATGATAGACGATCTGGCCGCAACACCACCCAATCCCTGGTTTCTGCCTCCATCCATCGGAAAAGGATCCAGCCGGCTGTGTACATCATTGGTGTGCAGAATGGTTAAGGGATGCTGAGCCGGTATGGCTCCAACCACCGAAGAAGCCATCAGGGCCCCGGTAGTCATTGCTGTCTGTTGTATAAATTTTCTTCTATTCATTACTGATAGTTACCCTGTTTTCTAATTTGCCGTCTACCGGCTTGCCTTCACTGGTAAGCAAAGCGATATAATCTACCAGTGCATCCCTCAGGAGATACCCTTTGTTGAGCATGGGAATTCCCTTAAGCATATCGGAGTTGCTGCCGCCATTGGCGATATAGTCTGTATTGGCTACTGAATAAGTGGCATCCAAATTCAGTGGTTTTCCGTTGATCATAATATCCACCGCTTTTTTTGAACGGATCTTATACGAAGACCCTTTAGACAAAGGCCAGCCTCCGTCTGCGGCATTGCGTTGAATAAACTTCTCCAGGGCATCTCCCTTAACTTCCTGAATAACTACCAGGTTATCAAAGGGCATAAGCTCATAAATATTACCGAGGGTGATATTCCCTTTATTGATCTCCGACCGGATTCCGCCCTGGTTCATAAACCCCACGTCCACTGTTTTACCGTATTGCTTTTCTGCCATGCGGTGAATACAGTCTGCCATGAAATTTCCCAGCACACTTTCCGGCTGCTTTTTATACATGGTAGAGTTGGAGAACCCGATTACTTTGTTCATTAAACGGTTCACATCTGTTGAATATGGCTGAAGCAGGTTGGTCAATGCCGTATCCGGACTTGTCTGCTGTGTAACTCTGTAACCTTTATAGTTCAGCGAAAGCGGTAAATTGGGTGCACTACAGGCTCCCAGCAAAAAAAGGGGGATATATAAAAGACTCTTGCAGGTCATAATTGTTTTTTGAGCGTTTAGAAAGGTACAGATTTTATATAAACCAACTGTATTTTTTTAAACAAAAGCAGGATTAAACACTACTTTTACCAAACAAATAATATAACTAAAAATGAGTTACGAAATTACCGGAAAATTAGTGGCAAGATTTGACATAGTTCAGCGCACGGAAACTTTTAAAACCAGGGAATTTGTGATAGAAAAAACCGAAGATATTAATGGCCGATCTATCACCAACTACGTTAAGTTTCAGTGTGTTCAGGACAAAACAGCTATGCCCGACCGCTTAAATCTGGGAGATGACGTAAAAGTGATGTTCAATATCAAAGGCACCAAATGGATGAAAGACGGCAAAGAGAATTATATCACCAATCTGGATGCATGGCGTATGGAAACCATGAAACTTTCCGGGGATGCAGATATGCCGCCATCTTCTAACTATAATGATATTCCACCCGCTTCGGATGTGGTAGACGACCTTCCGTTTTAAATACACCCATCGGCTTTTAAAATAACCGATCTGCTTTTTAGGATAAACACCTGACAGTATGCAAAAAGAACTCACCCTTAGGCTGAGGCCGCAGGAAGCGGCTTCCAACGAAGCCATTCAAACCTATATAGCCCGTTCAACCGGTTTTCCTGAAACAGCTATCAATGGTTTTTTAATCACTAAAAAATCCATTGACGCCAGGGGTAAACAAACATGGATCAATCTTGGGGTAAATGCGTTCATCAATGAACCCTTTACGCCCCGCAACAAACAGACTTTTCATTTTAAGGAAGTAACCAGTGAGGCCAAAAAGGTCATCATCATCGGGGCAGGCCCCGCCGGTTTGTTTGCAGCCCTTCAGTTGCTGGAATATGGCATTAAACCTATCATTCTGGAAAGAGGCAAGGATGTGAAATCGCGCAGACGAGATCTGGCCCGTTTGAACAAGGAAGGCATTGTTAATCCGGAAAGCAACTATTGTTTTGGAGAAGGCGGAGCAGGCACTTACAGCGATGGTAAATTGTATACCAGAAGCAGCAAGCGGGGCAATATTGATAAAGTGCTGCAACTGTTTTATCAGTTTGGAGCAGATGAAACCGTGCTGTATCAGTCTCACCCGCACATAGGCACCAATAAACTGCCACAGATCATTACTGCCATGCGTCAGCAGATCATTGATTGCGGAGGAGAGATTCATTTCGAAAAGAAACTCACCGACATTACCGCTTCGGATGATGCCGTTCAATTCATCACTACTGCAGACGGTGAAAAATTTAAAGCCGATGCCTATATTCTTGCAACAGGCCATTCTGCCAGGGATATTTTTATCCTGCTGCATCAAAAAAAGATTCTGATAGAGGCCAAACCATTTGCATTGGGTGTTCGTATAGAACATCCGCAACAGATAGTTGATGCCGTACAATACCATTGTTCGGTGCGTGAAGAGCATCTGCCTCCTGCTTCCTATAGTTTAGTGGAACAGGTAAATGGAAGAGGCGTATTCAGCTTCTGCATGTGCCCTGGCGGGATCATTGCACCTGCTGCAACAGACCCGGGCGAACTGGTAGTGAACGGCTGGAGTCCGAGTAAGAGAAACAACCCTTATGCCAACAGTGGAATGGTGGTGCAGATCACAGAAGAAGATGCGGTAAATTATTTCAAACAACAGCAAAAAAATATTCCATCCGACCCTTTGCTGATGATGCATTTTCAGCAGGCCATCGAACAAACTGCTTTTAATGCGGGGGGTGGCAAATTTGTTGCACCTGCACAGCGAATGGCCGACTTCTGCAACAATAAACAATCTTCCTCTTTGCCCGACTGCAGCTATTTACCAGGTCTGGCACCGGTAGAACTGAACCAGGTACTTCCTGATTTTGTGTACAGCAGTTTGCAGGGAGGCTTTCATAGTTTCGGTAAAAAAATGCGGGGCTATTACACCAATGAAGCAGTGGTTGTTGCAACAGAAAGCAGAACTTCCTCGCCGGTAAGAATACCCAGACTATCCGATACGCTGGCTCATCCTCAGTTAAAAAACCTATACCCCTGTGGCGAAGGCGCCGGGTATGCCGGTGGTATTGTAAGTGCCGCAATGGACGGACAAAAAGTAGCCGGTATTATTCAGCTTCTTTAGTATCTTTTTGCTTAGCCTGCAGTTTATTTTGCTTCAGTAACTGATTGGTCTGATACAATTGCAGTTCCGCTTTATAAGCAGTTTGTTTTTCCGCATTCCATGTTGCAAGGCCAGACAAATCAGGCTGGCCGGCATCCACCCAGCTGGTGTACCAGAAATCGGACAACAGATTGGCAGAACTGATCAGTTGCAGATTAACTGTATTTTTCAGCGCCAGTGCATAGGCTCTTGCAAAAGCGGTTGTATAAAATTTAACTTCCTTTCCCCTTTTGATCTGAACACGGTATTTTTCTGCTTCCGTAAATTGCCTGGTCACCTCTTTTTCCCGGGCCAGCACATCAGGCAACAAGGCATTGGAATTTCGTATTGCTTTCCAGATGGCGGCAGCAGGTTGTTTCAGGTAACGGGCTTTGTGTTTACTGTACAGGTCATACGTACCAATTTCCAGTTCGGGGATCATCGACTCCCATAAACTATGCAGTCCTTTCTGGTCGGTCAACTGCCCATCATAATTAATAGTCGTGTGCAAAGGCACATGCGAATCGGCAATATAATGACCCAGATCTGCCGAATAAAAAAGAATACTGTCTTTATTCTGTGAACGAAATGCTGCAGTTAACCGCTCCTTAATGTACACTACCAGATAAGGAACATACCCGTATTTTAACAGACTGTCTTTAGCATATAATTTTACTGCTGCTGCCCAGCCGGCCGGCATGCGGTGCACCGCATCCTCTCCAAAGGCTTCCAGGTCTATGAAATGCTTGGTAGCTTCTGTACTGTCTTTATTTTTTCTGATATCTGCCCGTGGCGCATCATACACCAACTGGTCTATATTGGTGTAATAAAGAGGGATCATCTGTTCCGGCAACTGGTATACAGCCAGCTGATTCACTGTTTTATGTACTAAAAAACCCCAGCTGCTCAGCCCTGTTAAAGTCACCATCAACAATATCCAAATGCCGCACTTCTTCATACCGTTGATCATTTTTGTTTTCTTTTTTAGTAAATTTCAGGCGAATTTACTGCAATCAAAGCCTGCGGCTGAACTATTTTGAGAACAGGAAAAGTTAAAGGCCTTACTTTTAATCACATAACTACTAATTTATATGAGTGTAATTCTGGATCTGAAAAACATTAAAAAACATTATGCCACCCAAAAGGCGGTAGATGATATCAGCTTCTTGATTGAGAAGGGCAGCATATTCGGCCTTCTTGGTCCGAATGGTGCGGGTAAAACCACTCTGCTGAGAATGATTACCGGCATATTTTATCCGGACAGTGGTCATATACAATTCGATGGAAGGGCGTTTGATCCGGAAGAGGACATCATTAAGATCGGATACATGCCCGAAGAAAGAGGTCTGTATAAAAAAATGAAGATCGGGGAACAGGCTTTATACCTGGCGCAACTGAAAGGACTGAGCAGATCAGAAGCCATGGAGAAAATAAAATTCTGGTTCAAAAGGCTGGAGATGGAAACCTGGTGGAACAAGAAAGTAGAAGACCTCAGCAAGGGCATGAGCCAGAAACTACAATTTGTAACCACGGTATTACACGAACCTAAACTCATCATACTCGATGAACCCTTCAGTGGATTGGACCCTGTAAATGCCAACCTCATTAAAGATGAGATTTATGGTCTGGCGCAAAGAGGAAGTACCGTCATTTTCAGTACGCACAGAATGGAACAGGTAGAAGAGATCTGTGATCACATCGTGCTGGTGAACCTGGGTAAAAAAATACTGGATGGCACCGTAGCTGACATCAAACAACAGTTCAAAGAAAATAAATTCAGCATCAGGCTGGCTGAGATCCCGGCAAATATTCAAACAAATGCGTTTGGAGTACTGGAACAGAAAACCAATGAGCTGATCGTAAAGATCCATGATGGGCATAAAAGCAATGATGTGCTGAATTACTTTCTGCAACAACAATGTACCATTGAATCTTATAACGAAATCCTGCCTTCACTGAATGAAATATTCATCCACCTTGTAGAGGGAACGGACGCAAAAACAAGGGCTTTTCTGAAAGCCGAGAATATTTAATTGATCAAATAACTTAAGAAATGAATAAGATACTTATTATTATACAACGCGAATACCTGAGCAGAGTTAAGAACAAGCGCTTTGTGATCACCACGCTGTTGATGCCCATCTTAATGGTGATGTTAATTGCAGGCGCCACCTATTTTGCCATACAGGGTAAAGAAGAACATAAAATTGCCGTGGTAGACAACAACGGTTTTTTTAAAGGCAATCTGAAAAATTCCAAGTACATTATTTTTGAATTTCCGGAAGGAGTAGATACCACCAATTACCTTACTAAAGGATATACCGACATACTCCTGATTCCTAAATTTGAGGGGTCTGCAAAAGTGGATTACATTATCCGTTCCAAAAAACGAATCGGTCTTTCTACCGAAGAATCCATCAGCAATAAGATCGATGCTGCCATTGAAGATAAAATGCTGCAGGATGCCGGAATTGACCGGTCTCAGCTCGATTCGATCAGGGAAAAATCTCAGTTTGCCGAATTAAAATCGCTCGAAGAAGAAGGCGATACTGCCAAAGAAAGCAACGCTGCACTCTCCTATGGAATCGGGTTTGGAAGTGGCATGCTGATTTATATCACCATGTTTATTTATGGCGCGATGGTGATGCGCGGAGTGATGGAAGAGAAAACCAACCGGATTGCTGAAGTAATGGTCAGCAGTGTTAAACCATTTCAGCTGATGATGGGCAAAATCATTGGTATTGGCGCAGTAGGGCTTACCCAGTTTCTGATGTGGATTATACTCATCATCGGTCTCACCGCACTGGCACAATTATTTATTCCTCAGGACGTGCTCTTGCAAGTGAACACTTTACAACAATACAACGGACAAATGCCCAGCGGTGGCGGAATGGTTCAGGCCGGAGAAGCGGCACAGAAAATTTATAAATTTCAGCATACGATGAATACCGCCAACTGGCCGCTGATCATCGGCTGTTTTATTTTTTATTTTTTAGGAGGCTATCTTTTTTACGCGTCTCTTTTTGCAGCAGTAGGCAGTGTGGTGAATGAAGATCCGCAGGACGCACAAAGCCTGATGCTTCCGATCACCATGCCCATCATTTTTTCGTTTATTATTATGAGCAATGCAGTTCAGGATCCAAGTACTTCCATTGCTACCTGGGCAAGTATCATCCCATTCAGTTCTCCGATGGTAATGATGGCAAGAATTGCCTATGGGGTTCCGGGTACGGTTCCTTACTGGCAGCTGGCTGCAAGCATGATCAGTTTAGTAGGCGGATTTCTGCTGACCACCTGGCTTAGCGGAAAAATTTACCGCACCGGTATTCTGATGTATGGTAAAAAAGTCAGCTGGAAAGAAATGGGAAAATGGGCGTTCAGAAAAAGTTAATCAGCCACCCGTTCTGAATAAACGATACTGTTTTCAAAGGATTGACAATTATTATTATACCGAAGTAAGGAGACCCTTGCTTCGGTATTTTTATTGAATCAATAAACGTGGTTATTGGGCCAGAGAAATTCTGACATTAATTCCGGCTCTCGTATTGGTGATCGGAGCCGACGTGGAAATATAAGGTGTTACTCTCCGCTGATCGAAGAAGAACTTAATATTGATGCGATTGTTCAGCACATAATCTATAGCGGGCTGAATAGTAATTTCTTTCTGACCACCTGTACCATATGCATTGGTCTGATCGAGTCTGCTGTTACTGATGGCAACATCCCTCACAGAAACATCCATCTTTAAACTCAGGTCATTCACCAGTTTTTTGCCCAGCATTCCCGGAAGTTTAAAAGGCAGATTAATTCCTTTTTTTCTCCAGTTCATTCCCACAATCCATTCAGTACTTCTGCTTTCACTCAGCTGATAATCGATCAGACTCATACTCAACTGTCTGCTTTTTCTGAATTCAAAATTAAAACTGAACTGGGTAATGGTGGTAAAGTCAATTTTGATTAGCGGTTCAAACCGTTCTGAAATACTGATATTGGGAATTAAGAAGAAAGGAATGAAATTTCCACTGGTAGTATCTATGAATCCGGGTGCACTCAGCCGGAAAGGATCCTGGTAAAGTAATGCACTGTTAAAACTATTCATGCTCAACTGACCATTGTATCCATGACTGATGGTTACATTGGTAAACACAGAGGAGAATGCAGGAATCTTGCTTAAGCCGGTATAGGTGATCTTCCAGTTGGGCCTTGGTATGACGCCACGGAAAGGATTGGCACTGATATTTTTTGCGCCATCTTTAATTAAACTGATCGTACCGGGATCCTTGCCGGTGTAGGCTGCTACAAATGCCGGTACCAGCACATCCTGAGAATAACGACCATAGCCTTTGGCAAAACCATCGGCTGTAAATTTCTGGTTGTCCGGAAGTGCCTGCCAGTATGGATTTGCAGAAGCCACTCGTTGGGATACAATTAATCTGCTATCCTGAAATTTTCTGAAAGTGTTCGAGATTTCATTGGGATTCTGTTGATCGAACATGGTATTAAATGCAATATATGACACACTGAACCCGCCATTGAACAATGGATTCAGCAGTCCAAAATTATTACCAGTTCCGGTAGTATCTTTTATTAAAGTAGAATAATCCTTGGTGAAACTCTTATCGAGATTCAGATCTATGATCAGTTCTCTGATAGGTTCCAGCTGGGCAGTAATATTCAACCGTTGTTCAAAACTCTGCCGGAATAAAAAGTTAAACGTACTGTCTTTAGAAATCAACCCTTTTGCGATCTTCTCGTTAATCCATGCATTATCGGGCTGCTTTCCAAATACATAGTCTAACCCCGGCGCCATGGTTTTAAAATTCTGTCCGATGAACCGGGTGCTATCCATATAGCCGGGCAATCTGCTCCGGTAGTTCTCCCCATAATTAACCGACATATTACGGAACATCGTTAAAAATTTGCCGGCACCCCGCTCAAATCCACTCAATTCGGGCATTTCACCCGCCCTGCTCAGTTTATCTGCTATACGGAAATCCCTTCGTTGCTGGCGCCATTTTTGAAGTGCAGTAACTCTCTTTTTACCGGTCAATCCGTTTAATGCTTCCTCCCTGGTAATCATTTTGGTACCGAGAATGGAGTTGCCGGCCATTGCAGCATTTTTTGATTTTGGAGAAGGCACATTATCCAGTGCCCGTAACCATTTGGATTTTGCATATAAATTGCTGAAGCTAAACTGTGCATTCAGGTTATTCTCCTGTGAGTTCTCAATGGTGTTACCCAGATTCACTGCAATTCTGCTTGCACCGATCCAGCTGTAAGACGTACCATAACTGTACCTGGCAGTGACCCAGTCTGCAAATGGAAATTTATTCAACGGAATATTATAGTTCAACAACGCTTTTTGCGTGTACAAGGTGTTGCGGCCTCCTTTCCAGAAATTGCCTCTTACAGAATCTTTCTTAAAGCTATTGTCAATTCTTCCGAAAGGCTCATCCACGCGTGCATTGTTCGTAGCATTAAAATCAAAATTCAATGAACGGGTAAGATCCCACCGCATATTGTAAAAGCGATCGAACGTAAAATATTTATCGTACGTGGTATCCACCCTGTCTACTTTATTACTGTAAGAACTAACAATCCTTGGAATAAATTCTGCAAACTGTCTGTTGACATCGGCCCTGAAACTGAGGAAAGAAGGACGTAGATTAAAATTGGCATCTCTTACAAAAGCCAGCCACGGCGATTTCCCTTTGATCACTTTTTTAAACGGTTCAATAAAGCGGCTTTGCCCAACAAAAGTATATCCCAGCCCACCCCTGTGTCTGATCACCCTGTTCTGCAAAATCACCGGACTTGTGTGATCGGTTTGAGAAAAGGCATAACTGAAATCAAAATTGCTCAGCTTCAGCAAGCCTGCTTTTCCGGTTCCCGGCATTACCCGCACATTGGTTAAATTGATTGTTTTAATGGTTGTCTGGTCTGCTGCTGCCCGCTTAATGGAGTCTCTGACAGCATCGGTGCTTTTGTTTAGTTTTTCAGAGTACAGAATGTCCAGATCGTATGGATCAAATTCCGGCGTACGGATATTTCTGTTGATGCTTGCGTAAACAGGAACCGATAAGCGGGCTTTCTTTGGCACCAGTTTTCCTGCATCTATATTAGCAGCAATATCAAACTGCAACAGATTGTCTTTTGCCCTTTCGTTCACCCTTTGTTCGATGCTGCCAAAGCCCTGCGTATACTGATTGGCAGAAACAGACAATGTACCTAGATCGGCCAGTACCATATCTACCCTTCCCAATGCAGCCCAGCCACCATTTTCATCAATACCGGATAAGCGCAGCTCATTTAACCACACTTCTGTGCTGATTGTATAATCATTGGCCGATGGATTTTCTATTGCCACCAAAATGCCCCTTACTTCACCCAGATTTGGGTTACCCATAATGGAGAATGTTTTATTGTCGATTAATTTTCTAAAGATGGATGTAACATTTGCACCGGAATTGTTACGTAATAGTTTTAGGTCTATCAGTTCACGCAAACTGAAATCAATATTATTTGCTGTTGGCCATACTTTTTCTTCCTGTCCGCGCGGATAATTTCCGGCGGGGGTTATATGAAGCGGAATTTTTATTTCATAATAGTTATTCAGAAAATCCTGACCGATCCTTACAACTGCGTTCAGCTCTTTATCCGTTATCGGCCGCTGCCCTACTACCGACTCTGCGTGCAGATACATGCTCATTTTTGCATACCTGCGAACATCCAGATTCAGTGTTTTAAAAATACCTCTTGCATTTCCACTCTGGAGATTATTAACGCGCATACTCAGGGCCTGCTCATTCTGCTGCAGGTTTACACCGTTATTACTGAGAATCTGAACCCGCTCTACATTCGGCGGCATGATGTAATTCACCGGTTGTCTGCTGCTGTTCTCTTCTAAGTTTACTGCAAGTGTATTAAAAGTGGTGCCACTCGAATTATTGACGGGTGTATACGATCCCGTGGTATCTACATTATAAATGAACTGTCTCCACTGGTTACGGACAAGGTCTAAACGGGCCAGTCTTAGTACTACAGAATCTTCAAAATCAGTTAAGAACATTCTGGCAAAACGGATCGATTTAAAGTCGGGAATATTACCCACTTTTCTGGAGTAATTCTTAATAGGTACCCGGAATAAAAACCAGTCTTCCGATCTGGTAATTCCATCTGCGGAATTTACGGTTACCCTTCTCTTATCGGTAATATAAGGAGTGACACCTACGTCCATCCCCGGACGTAGTGCCACTTCATATTCATAGTACGCTTCTGTTTCGTTGAGTGTATTGTCGCGGTTAAGATCTTCATTATCCGGATAAAGTGTAGCCGCAGATGTAAACTGTCCGCCGGTTGTAGCTATGGGTGAATTACCCTGTGGATTATTGAAATTTTTATACCTGCCCAGAATACCTGTTCCAAGCGATTCAAAAGAAGCATCCCTGAACCACTGGTAGTTATCGTTAGACGGATCAACCAGCGCACGTTGATACACCGTTGAGCCTGTTCCGAAATTATTGGCCAGTCGCTGCAACACATACGCTTTCTTTCTTCGTTCTGCATCATCGTCAATACCATCAAAACCCACATCCTGATATGGCCTGTCATTGGGGTCATTGCTGAAAGACTGTGTGATCTGAATAGGATTCACCGGCGTTTTACCCCAGGTATTACTGCTGTCTACTGATGCAGGAACTGTAGGCGTATTCATTCCATTTTCATAAAAACGTTTTCCATCTTTCAGTACATCTTCACTGATATTACCAAAGTTGAGGTACAGCTTTCCACCCTTGCTGTTAGGGTTCTTGATGAAAGGATTCTGTATCCAGAATTCAACGAACTCAATATTATTGGTTTCAAAATCGGTTTGATCAATGGAACGCATGATACCACCCCAGCGAGACGCGGGGTTGTTCAATTTGCCAGCAGCGTTCAATTGTCCGGGAGATGATTCAAAATTGTAAGGACCTTTTTCTGTTGGATAATAAGCCAGGTCAAAAGTTGCAGCCTGTACATCGGTAATATTGGTGGTACGCTGCGGGAATAATTCATTGGTAAATACCTGACGAACTCTCGGGTCACTCAATTCTGCCAGATTTTTACGTATGGGATTACCAATACTGTTTTTATCCTGCAGATTGGGTTCAATATTATACCAGGCCAGCTTGGCCCTGTTTTTATTATAATCTATACTATCCGATAAAGTAGATTCGGGAAACCGTGGATTACCCTGCGGAGTGGAGGCCATTGCCCATGATACAAAAGGAAAACGAAGATCAATGGTTGCGCGGGTACCTTCAAAATCATCAATGAAAATCAGGCCCTGATCTCCCTTTCCGATTTGAGAGGGATGGCCCGGTTTTAAAATAGCGGCTTCTCCATAAGCACTGATAGAAGACTTTGCTTTTGTTTCATAAAAAGGCAGGCGGTTCAATAAACGGGAAAGGCCGGGCAGTTCCGATTTATAACTGAAGTCTATCCCATACATGGTATTCCGGATAGGATCATCCCCATAACCCATTTTAGTAAAAAACGGACGCTCTCCCAGTCTTACCATGGTAGCACCCACACTTAATTTTTTACTGGCAATATAGTCTGCACGTATGCCGGTAAATCCACGCTGTTGCATTCCAAATCCAATATTATTTTCGAAAGAAACTTTTACCGGTACATTAGAACTAAGAATTCCCTGACTAATGATTTTTACAGTACCCAGGTTGTAATCAACAATATAATCACTTCCTTCCCGCAGCACCTGCCCTCCTGCCGTTACTGAAACGGATCCTGGTGGAATATTAAAAGTATTCAGGTAAATTTCTGATCCGCCGCTACTTCCTTTCACCTGTCCCTGCATCATAAACCGGTTTAAGTTGGCATAGGTTTGTGCAATGGCTTTTATGGAATCATACAATTGATAGTAAACGTATTTCTTTTTAATAGCAGCAGGTTGTCCGGCAAAAGCAAGTGTATCCAGATCCCGGCCAAAAGGTTCCAGCACCGGAAATACCACCCTGCCCATCTGCGGTAAAATAGTAAACCCTTCTATATAATCAAAAACACCATCTGGTTGCGGATCGTTCCGGTTATTCAGACGGTCTAAATTCAGTATACGCAGCAGTGGCTGCCCGTCTACGGATGCTGCCGTTTCCGGCAAATAGCGCTTCAAACCTCCACTTGGCTCTTCGTACAAAACGTTCAGCTTAAAATCTTCCCGCTGTATTCCACCAAACAGATCGAGTGAATAAACGTTTTTCATCATCAATCCCCAAAGTGGCAATTCAATTCTTTGCGAAGTGGCTTTCAATAATTTCAGGAACAATACTTTTTGAACACCTTTGTTGGAATCCAGCGCAATATCCTGCGAGAATTCACCTACCTGAAAAATACGTCCGTTATAACTGTACTGGTACGCAACAGCCAGTACCTCATCACTCTGCAACTGTGTGTTGATGGAAACAAACCCTGCCTGCGGATTAAAATAATATTCGTTGGTACTCAGTTTTCGTGCAAATGTTTTTTCATAATCGTCTACCGGACGAAGTCCCTTGCTCAATAACAAACTATTGATGAATGCAGGGTTTCTGGCATTGGGATCCCCCACCAGAGAACTAAACAGATTATTGGCGCCGTTGGCCGGCAGCGGATTGGAAGTTAAAGACTGAACAGATGGATTATACGGTTGAGATTCACCAAGATCCATTAAACCCACTATATCACGGGCATCTGTGGTAGCACCTGTTCTGTTGGTCACCCAAACTTCTACCCGCTGAAGCTGAACCTGTGTATTTACCACAGGAAGGTTGCGCATGGTTTTATTAAAATTGGCGCGAAAATAATTGCCGAGTAAAAAGTGCCGGTTCTCTTCGTAATCATCGAGTCTTTTAGAAAATGATTGTGTAGACGTTCCTCCCTGCAGATTCACCGACTGACGCGATGAACGTTGATTGGCCAATGCCGCTGTAACAAATAATTTACCAAACTGCAGCTGTGCTTTAACCCCAAATAAGTTCTGTGCACTGGTAATTAAACTACCCTTCGACTGAAAAGAAATATTACCTGCTTCTAAGCTCTTGATAATTTCATCGTCCATGCCCTTGTAATCCAGTTTAAGCTGGTTATCGAAACCAAAATTGGAAAGGGTATTGTAGTTAATAGGAAATTTTAGTTTGTCGCCGATATTTGCATTCAGGTTTAAATTGGCGTTCATGTCAAAATCAAAACCACCGTTCTTTCTGGCCCGCTCCGGAAGTGTTGGATTTTTAATATTCTGCCCCTGGTAACCAGCCATGATATTCACTTCCCCACTAGGCCGGATATCTACTTTAAGGCTATTACCACTTAAGCCAAAAATCCGGTCGAATAATTTATTGTACGCCCGCATCGGAGGACGCGGCGTTTTTTTATTGAGATCGGTAATTGCATCGGATCTTTTCTTAAAATAATCCGTTTCCGATTTTTGTGCCTGAATCCGCTGGTATTCTTCAAAGGAAAGGGCAACCGGTTTGCGGTAATTCAGCGTCCCTATTTTTTCCCGGATAAAATAAGTTCTGGTTTTAGGATCGTATTCAGTGGATTGTTTAATGAGTCCGGTATCTCTTAAGTCAAAAGGATTATTACTCTTTACCGAAAACGGATCTCCCCTTCTGTCGCTGATTGGAAAGCGCAGAGAATCTTTCTGTTGAGCAAAACCGTTTGCACAGAGCAGTAAAGAAAAAATAATGGATAAAAAGGAGGTCTTCAAAAAAAGTCCGCTTGGTTAGGTAGAGCTCAATACAATCGCTTACAAATTTTTAAGTGCTTGTTTAATGATGTCTTCGAGTGAATTGTTATCCGGTTGCGCCTGCAGTACTTTTTTAACAGCCTGCTCTGCCATCACCCTTCCAATACCCAATGAAATTAATGCATTTACAGCGTCTGCGTCATTTTGCTGCACACTAAATCCGGACAAAGGATTTTCTATGCTTTGTTTGCCCAGTTTATCCCTTAACTCAACAATTAAACGCTCTGCCGACTTCTTGCCAATACCCTTGATCCCTTCCAGCTGTTTGGTGTTCCCCTGTACAATGGCCCGGGTAATTTCATCGGGTTTCATACCGGAAAGCATCATCCTTGCTGTGGAAGCGCCCACTCCTGAAACACTGATCAGTTGCATAAACAACTCTTTTTCTGCCATGTCCGCAAAACCAAACAAAGTCTGGGCATTTTCGGTAATATGCAGGTAGGTAAAGAGCTGTCCGCTGTCTTTATTGCTGATAGCAGAATAAGTATTGAGGCTGATATTCAGCTCATAACCCACCCCGTTTACGTCTACAACAAGGCGGGCAGGTGTTTTAACGGCAAAATGTCCTCGTACAAAAGCTATCATAAATGGCTGCTAAAATACTAAAAAGAATGCAATTAGCTGTACCTTCGTGGTTTTGTAACAACATTAAATCCCCTCTACCCCCTCAAGGACAAATTTCATGAATAAACTAACAGCATCAATTACCGCAGTAGGCGGGTATGTACCGGAAACTAAACTGACCAATTTTGACCTGGAAAAAATGGTGGACACCAACGATGAATGGATCCGTTCCAGAACAGGTGTTTCAGAAAGAAGAATTTTAAAAGAGCCTGGTTTGGGCAGTAGTGATATGGCCGTTCCTGCTATTCAGGAAATACTTCGGAAAAAGAATATGGACCCCACCGAAATTGATTGCATTATCTGTGCAACAGTTACTCCGGACATGGTTTTTCCGGCAACCGCCAATATCATTGCAGATAAAATAGGCGCTACCAATGCATGGGGCTTTGACCTGGGTGCAGCTTGCAGCGGGTTCTTATTTGCGCTTACCACCGGAGCTACGTATATAGAAAGTGGCCGTTATAAAAACGTAATAGTAGTTGGAGTAGATAAAATGAGTGCTATCATAGATTATACCGACCGGGCTACCTGCATCATTTTTGGAGATGGCGCCGGTGCTGTGTTGCTTCAGCCATCCACCGATGATAACGGAATCAAAGACAGTATCCTCAAAAGCGACGGAAGCGGAAGGCAATACCTGCATATGAAAGCCGGGGGTTCTGTGAAACCAGCCACGGTAGAAACAGTGCTTGCGAAAGAGCATTTCGCTTATCAGGAAGGACAAGCCGTATTTAAGTTTGCAGTAAAGGGCATGGCAGATGTAAGTGCTGAGTTACTGGAAAGAAACAATCTTACCGGTGATGATAGTGCCTGGCTGGTACCTCACCAGGCAAACCTGCGTATCATTGATGCTACGGCAAACAGAATGGGACTGCCCAAAGAAAAAGTAATGGTCAATATTCAGAAATACGGCAATACCACTGCTGCAACACTGCCATTGTGTTTGTGGGACTGGGAAAGTCAGTTAAAGAAAGGAGACAATATTGTGCTGGCAGCTTTTGGGGGCGGATTTACCTGGGGAGCAACGCTGGTGAAATGGGCCTATTAACCCGGGCTGACAAATCTGCTGTCTGAAAATAATAATTAAGCTTTTATGATGAATAAACTTACAGGAATCGGATCTACTGCAATACATGCATCCGGACACAACAATGCAGATCATGCACATCTTACGCCGATCTATGCAAGTTCAACCTTTACGTTTGATACTGCTGAAGAAGGCAGTGAACGTTTTGCAGGAAAAGACAAAACAAGAATTTACAGCAGATGGGGCAACCCCGGATTTGCAACAGCCGAGTCTATCATTACCGCCCTGGAAACTTTTGGGTTAACCGATGAAACAGGCCATCCGCTGCAGGCAAAAGCTTTGCTGCATTCCAGCGGGCAGGCAGCTTTAACCACTTTGTTCCTTGGAACTTTAAAAGCCGGAGATGCTGTGTTATCGCATCATGCATTGTATGGTGGCACTCATGAATTGCTGTTGAAAGTACTTGAAGGTGCAAACATCCATGCCATACTGATCGATTTCAAAGACCCTGCAATTATTGAGGCTGCGTTAAAAGCAAACAGTCATATCAAACTGATTCACATAGAGACCCCCTCTAATCCTACATTGCGTTGTGTGGATATAGAAATGGTCTGCGCTGTTGCCAAAAAATTTAATGCACTGGTTTCTGTAGACAATACAGCGGCTACCCCTTATCTGCAACAGCCTTTTGGGCTTGGCGCAGATTTTATCATGCATTCAACAACCAAATTCCTGAACGGTCATGGTACTGCTATTGGTGGTGTTCTGCTTGGCAGGGATCTGGAAAAAATGAACGGACCAATCTGGAAATGGCATGTACTGCTTGGAGGAAACAGCAATGCATTTGATTCATTTCTGTTGATTCAGGGAATGAAAACGCTGGAACTGAGAATGGAAAGACATTGCCATAACGCCATGGAAGTGGCGTCTTTTCTGCAACAGCATCCTGCAGTTGAAAAAGTAAATTACAGCGGACTGATCAGTCATCCGGATCATGCAATAGCCATGAAACAAATGCGGCATGCAGGGGCACTGATGAGTTTTGAACTAAAGGGTGGAATTGAAGCAGGCAGCAAATTCATCAACAAACTGCAAATGTGTGTAAGGGCCATTTCATTTGGAACACCCGACACCCTGCTGTCTCATCCGGCCAGCATGAGTCATATGGGTATTCCGAGAGAAGAGCGGATAAAATCAGACATTACAGACGGATTGATCAGAATGAGTGTAGGTATTGAAAACATAGAAGACATACTCAATGATCTGAGTCAGGCACTGGAAAATTAAGCAGGTAATCAGAACAAACAAACCATGAATATTCATATAAGAAGAGCCGAAAAGAAAGATTGTGCAAGAATTCTGGAACTCATTCAGGAACTGGCCGATTTTGAAAAAGCACCGGATGAAGTAACAGTTACCCTGAGCCATTTTGAAGAAAGCGGCTTTGGCACCAATCCGGTATGGTGGGCTTTTGTAGCGGAAGAAATAAATACGGAAACCGGGGTAGCAGTTATTCATGCTTTTGCGCTCTACTACATCAGATACAGTACCTGGAAAGGGCAGCGCATGTATCTGGAAGACATTCTCGTTACCGAAAAAATGAGGGGGCAGCAAATCGGGAAACAATTATTTGACCGGCTGGTCATTGAATCGAAAGAAAAAAATCTGAAAGGAATTGTATGGCAGGTGCTGGAATGGAATACGGCGGCTATAGAATTCTATAAAAAATACCAGGCAAGTTTTGATGCCGAATGGATCAACTGCAGTATTTCGTAAGATCTGCTGCAAAAAAAATGTAAAATAAAATAGTCATAGCCGCTTTTCTTTTTGTGCTTTTAGTGTCCATAGCTATTCATGCATAAACTCCGGCTTTTGAATCTAAACTGGCAACCAAAACGTTTAGCATATTGGCTTTCCGGAAATTCCGTAAAAAACATGGCCACTTATTTTAAGAAATACGATTGCGCTCACTGGTGTTTTTTTTGAACGGTATAATATTGATTCTCTGAATACTGTAGTAAAACAGGTGTATAGCTGCGCCAACAGAAACAGTGTACCCATAATTTGTAATGAATTTGGTGTATATAAAATACGCCCCTGCAGAAAGCAGATTAATTTATTTGCAGGACCTGTGCAATACCCTGCCAAATAGAAAATGGGATGGGCTCTGTGGGAATATGATCAAGGATTCGGACTTAGCAGCTGTCCCAATAATACAAGAACCGGATTACCGGTTTGGGATGCCGGTATATTAACCGCCTTAGGGTTGAACTAACTAACTCCTTGTGTAGTTACAGCAGCACCTGCAATTTTTCCGATCAATCCCTGCAATACTTTTCCAGGACCGCATTCGGTAAACTGATCTGCACCATCCTCTACCATTGCCTGAACACATTGTGTCCATTTAACAGCACCGGTTAACTGATCGATCAGGTTCTTTTTTATTTCTGTTGGATCTGTTACTGCTTTAGCAACTACATTCTGGTATACAGCACAGCGGGGTGTGTTGAATGAAGTAGCTTCAATGGCAGCTGCCAGTTCCAATTTTGCAGGCAACATTAACGGAGAATGGAATGCGCCACCCACGGGTAAAACCAATGCCCTTTTTGCACCTGCTTCTTTCATTCGTATGCAGGCCAGGTCAATCCCTTTTACAGAACCACTGATTACCAGCTGACCCGGACAATTATAATTGGCGGCTACAACAACCTCACCTGTTTCATTTTGTATGGCTGCACAGATTTCGGCTACTTTATCATCCGGTAAGTTCAGCACAGCAGCCATGGCAGAAGGATTTAGTTCGCAGGCTTTTTGCATGGCGCTTGCTCTTATGCTAACCAGCCTGAGTGCATCTTCAAAATGGAGGGTTCCATTGGCCACGAGTGCAGAGAATTCTCCCAGCGAATGGCCGGCAACCATTTCTGGGCTTGCATTGATGATGGTTTTAAATGCGGCTACTGAATGTAAAAAAACAGCAGGCTGTGTGATATTCGTTTGCTTCAATTCCTCCTCTGTTCCGGAGAACATGATATCACTGATTCTGAAACCTATAATTTCATTGGCTTGTTCAAAAAGGTCTTTCACCACCGCATTCGACTCGTACAAATTTTTTCCCATTCCGGAAAACTGAGCTCCCTGACCAGGGAATACAAAAGCGTGTTTAGACATAAATGGATGATTTAGTCTGGCAAAATAAAACAATTTATTCGCCCTGCCTTAAAATTCAGTTTTCAATTCGAGGTAACGCAGAAATTCCTCTTTTTTCTTGTCTTCTTTAAATGCTCCGCCATAAAAAGCGGTGAGTGTAGAGGAGGTATCATCTTCCACGCCACGGCTTGCCACACATAGGTGTTTGGCATCAATTACCACAGCCACATCCTCTGTACCCAATGCGGCTTGCAGCTCTTTCCCGATTTGCATGGTAAGGCGTTCCTGAACCTGCGGGCGCTTTGCGTAATACTGAACCAATCTGTTCAGCTTGCTCAACCCGATTACTTTACCATTGCTGATATAAGCCACATGTGCTTTTCCGATGATGGGCACAAAGTGGTGTTCGCAATTGCTATAGAAAGAAATGCTCTTTTCAACCAGCATTTCATTGTATTTGTATTTATTCTCAAATAATGCAATAGCCGGTTTATTGGCAGGATTCAGCCCGCTGAAGATTTCCTGGATAAACATTTTGGCTACACGCTTGGGGGTTCCCATTAAGCTGTCATCGGTAAGATCCAGCCCCATGGTTTCCATGATGGCCCTGAAATGATCCTGTATAATCACCATCTTCTCTTCATCTGATTTGTTAAATGCATCTGCACGAAGAGGAGTGTCTACAGAGGTACTCACATGGTTATCTCCCATATCATTGATCATAGAGTCGGTGAATACAATTTTATCTCCGTTAAGCCGGGTATTCGACAAAGTTTCGTTCTGTTTCATTCAGTCTGATTTTTAAGTCAAGTTTAAGGTCCAATTTAGATCTCAGCAGATTATAAATTACCACTGCAATATTTTCTGCCGTGGGATTTAAACTGCGGAACTCTATGGTATCGAGGTTTAAATTTTTATGGTCGAACCGATCAAGCACTTCCGCCTTAATCAGGTCACTCAGTATTTTAAGGTCTATCACATAGCCGGTTTCCGGATCAATTTCACCGGTTACCTGAACGGTGAGTTCATAGTTGTGTCCATGATAGTTTTCGTTGTTGCACAGCCCAAATACGGATTTGTTCCGCTCATTGGTCCAGGCAGGATTGTGTAGGCGGTGCGCAGCATTGAAATGCTCTTTTCTAAAAACAGTTAATTTATTATTCATCAAAACAATTCTTGGTCTGCGGTAAAGACAGACCGGATTATTTAAATACGTTTATGTCAGAGATGCTGTATCACTGGCAGGGAACTGTTTCAGAAGTGTGCTGATCAAGTGGCCCTGCTATTACAATAACACTAAAGGAATTATTTTGTTTAAAAGAATTTTCGTCTGATTAAACAAAAAGGCTTTTTTACCAATAAAAATTTAACAAAAAGTCATTAATCACCAAAATACTCCACAAAAATCCTTGGTGTTTCATAGAGCTTAATACAGTGCAACTTTACTGTATCAGGCAAATTTGGTGCCAGTTCCTTCCAGATGGCTATTGCCAGGTTCTCGGTACTGCACATTTGTCCGTCCAGAAAAGGAACGTCCAGGTTCAGGTTCTTATGGTCCAGGCAATCAATCACTTTTAGTTTGATCAGTTTACTGAGCACTTTTACATCAAACAAAAAACCCGTATCCGGATCAGGATTACCCTTTATAGTCACATAAAGGTCGTAGTTGTGCCCGTGCCAGTTTTCGTTGGCGCAAACGCCAAAAACGGCTTCATTCTGCTCTTTGGACCATTTTTGGTTGTATAATTTATGTGCTGCATTAAAATGTTCTAATCTGGTCAGGTATACCATTCCGCGTCTAAATTTTCACAAAGGTACAAAAACTAAGAAAGTTGACCGTTTTTCATCAACTTTACACCTATGAGAGTGGTAATTACAGCAGCTACTGTGGGAGAATGGATGCCTGCCTTTGCGGATATCAATGAACTGTATACCGGTAAAAGCAATCGGTTTAAAGTACAGTTTTATCAGTCTGGAGTAGGTATACTGGCCAGCGCAGTGGCACTAACCCGCCTTGCCCTCGAAGATAAGCCAGACCTGATCATTCAGATTGGCATTGCCGGCAGCTTTGATACATCGATTCCATTGGGTAATGTGGTAGTGGTGAAGGAGGAGCTACTGGGGGATACGGGTGTGGAAGAGAACGGACTATGGAAAGACCTGTTCGACCTTAAACTCGAAAAAAGCAGTTACCACCCCTACGAAAAAAGAAAGCTCCCCAATCCCTGGCTGAAACAATACAACCTGCTTGGCTTAGCCGAAAAAAGTTCAATCACAGTTAATCAGATCAGCACCGGCGAAAACAGAATCGGCCAACTCAAGAAAAAATATGCACCCGACCTGGAAAGTATGGAGGGTGCTTCCCTGCATTATATTGGCAGGGAAATGGCTATTCCTTTTATACAGATCAGGGCTGTTTCTAACTATGTGGGTGAAAGGGATAAATCAAAATGGATGATCAAAGAATCCATTGTCAACCTCAACCAGACCTTACTGAAATATGTTGAGTTATTGTATGCCATGAAATAAATAGGCTGTCATCTGTTCATACTGAATTCTATGAAATTTTCTCTTGCATTTTCTCCCTGCCCCAATGATACTTTTATCTTTGATGCATTGGTGAATCATAAAATAGACACCGAAGGCTTTGAATTTGACGTACACCTGCAGGATGTGCAAACCCTTAATGAATGGGCCCTTGCAGAGAAAATGGATTTTTCTAAAATCAGCTATGGCGTGTTGCCGCTTATTTCAGATAACTATAGTGTACTTGGCAGCGGAGGTGCGCTGGGCATGGGAGTTGGCCCACTACTGGTGTGCAGACAGGATGCTGATTTAACCCTGGTGCCAGGTTCCGGCGGAAAATATTTCACCGTTCCTTCCAGTACAAAAATCGCCATCCCCGGAGCAAATACCACTGCTCATTTATTGTTCTCGCTGGCCTTACCCGAACACCGGAATAAAGTGTTTAAAGTGTTTCACGAAATTGAAGACGCGGTTTTGTCGGGAGAAGTGGATGCAGGAGTTATAATACATGAAAACCGGTTTACCTACCAGCATAAAGGATTGGTAAAACTCATAGACCTTGGTGCCTATTGGGAACAAACCATTAAAGTACCCATACCGCTGGGAGGAATTGTTGTCAGGAGAACGATAGACGCTGCCATTGCCGGCAAGGTCAATTCACTCATACGCAACAGCATTGAATATGCTTTTACCCACTATCCGCAGATTGCAGAGTATGTAAAACAGCATTCTCAGGAAATGAGTGAAGCTGTTATGAAACAGCATATTGATCTCTATGTCAATCAATATTCCATTGACCTTGGTGCAGATGGCCGAAGAGCAGTTGAAAAATTACTGGAGATAGGTGGTTTTAACAATACCGGCAAAGACCCTGTTTTTAGTAATTTCAGCTGATTTTCTTACTCATTGCACTTTGTGCTCCGGTCAGTTTTAACAGCAGAACTTTGCTGCTGTTTTTTTTATGTTGTAACTTAAAGCTGCAAAAGTTAAACTAAAAAACGACCTATATGAAACAGTTAGCAAACAAAGTAGCCCTCATTACCGGAGCCGGTTCCGGGATCGGAAGATCCATTGCAATATTGTATGCAGCAGAAGGTGCAAAAGTGGTGGTATCCGATGTAGATGAAAAGGGAGGCAACGATACAGTTGCACTTATTAAGGCACAAAACGGGGAAGCCATTTTTGTAAAATCGGATACGTCCAAACCTTCAGAAGGTGAAGCATTGGTAGCACAAACCCTCCAACAATACGGGGCGCTTCATATAGCTGTAAATAATGCCGGCATCGGCGGAGAACTCAGCTTTACAGGAGCATATCCTATAGACGTTTGGGATAAAGTTATTTCCATCAACCTGTCGGGTGTATTTTATGGCATGCGCTACCAGATTCCGGCCATGCTGCAATCAGGTGGAGGAAGTATCGTAAATATTGCCTCTATTTTAGGCAAAGTGGGTACCAAGGGTGCTCCAGCTTATGTGGCAGCCAAGCATGGTGTGATAGGACTTACAGAAACTGCTGCGCTGGAATATGCCGATCAGAAAATCAGGGTCAATTCTATAGGACCAGGATATATTATTACCCCATTAATTACAAAGTCCCTGGATGAAGCTACCCAAAAAGCAGTAGTAGGATTGCATCCTATGGGCAGGCTGGGCAAACCGGAGGAAGTGGCAGAACTGGCACTTTGGTTAAATTCAGATAAAGCCTCTTTTGTAACCGGCTCTTATTATAATGTAGACGGTGGATACCTTGCACAATAATAGGAGGTTCCGAATAAAAATGATCGATGGAGTTGACGCAAATTTTTGAACATTTAGCCGAAGGGTGCAGTTCAAAAATTTGTATCGGCTCCATTTATATTTAGCGGATCTATTTCTTAAGTGCCCTGGCATACACCTCCAGTACCCTTTTGCGCGCCTCTTCGTGCACCACAATCGGTTTGGGATAACTGAATTCCTGAAATTCAGGAACCCATTTGCCGATGTATTTTAATTGTTTATCAAATTTTTCTGTTTGCAGATAAGGATTGAATACCCTGAAATAAGGTGCTGCATCACAACCACTGCCACTGGCCCACTGCCATCCTCCATTGTTGGCGGATAAATCAAAGTCGAGTAGTTTTTGCGAAAAATAAGCTTCGCCCCAACGCCAGTCTATCAGTAAGTGCTTGGTTAAAAAAGAAGCTACAATCATTCTCACCCGGTTATGCATAAACCCGGTAGTATTTAATTCGCGCATCCCGGCATCTACAATCGGATATCCGGTAGTACCATCGCACCAACGCTGAAATTCTTCTTCGTTATTGCGCCATTCAATTTTTTCATAATCTGCTTTAAAAGACTGCCCCTTCCCTACTTTAGGAAAGTTCCATAAGATGGCCTGATAAAAATCCCGCCAGATCAGCTCATTCAAAAATGTTTCATTCAGTCCACTTGCTTTTCTGGCCAGCTCCCTTACACTTACTGTTCCAAAACGAAGATGCACTCCCAGTTTAGACGTGCCATTTTCCAGGGCAGGAAAATTACGGTTATCGGTATAATGTTTTATTACTGCGTCCTGAAATTGTTTAGAAGGAAATGGCCAATCTACTGCTTTAAACCCCATGCTATCCAGAGAAGGAACAGGTACTGCTTTCTGTTTTAAAAAATGATTGAAATATTTTTCAGTAGGATAGGCATTTAAATCTGCATCGTTCAGCTTCGCCTTCCACTTTCTGGAATAAGGTGTAAAAACCGTATAGGGTTTTCCGTCATCTTTTACCACTTCCTCCTTTTCAAAGATCACCTGGTCTTTATAGGTTTTCAGGGAAGCACCCTGGTTTTGCAACAACTGGTTGATGGCAGTATCCCGGTCCATTGCATAAGGTTCATAATCATGATTGGTGAATACCGCTTCTACCGTATACTTCTGCAAGAGGGTTTTAAAAACTTCTTCCGGATACCCATAATATACTTCCAGAGAAGAACCCATCCCTGTCAAAGCTGTTTGTATTTCTTCCAGTGCTGCATGAATAAATTCAACCCGGCGATCGGCTTTATCTTCCAGCTGATCCAGTATGGCTTTATCAAAAATAAAGAGGGGTAAAACCGGTAACCCTGCTTTCAGCGCATGGTATAACCCGGCATTATCTGAGAGACGGAGGTCTCTTCTGAACCAAAAAATATGGATAGGTGATTTCATCATTTAAATTTATAATTGATAACCAGTTAACGCACGTATACAACAAGTCAATACCCGAATTGTTGCCGGAACAATCCTTAACTGTATAAAACAAATAATCCCGGCTACAAAAGCAGCCGGGATTATCTATTTATCGGAGAATCTGGAAATTAATTTTCCTGAACCCTGAATTCAACTCTTCTGTTCTGCGCTCTTCCCTTAGCAGTTTTGTTATCTGCAACAGGCTTAGCACTTCCAAAACCATCGGTCAGCACTCTCTCTGCAGCAATCTTTTTGCTGAACAGGTATGCTTTCACCGTGTTAGCGCGTTTCAGCGACAATGGATTATTGATCTTATCGCTGCCAGTGTTATCTGAATAACCGTCAACATATAATTTCAATGTAGGATAGTCGGTCATTGCAAGAACAACTTTAACCAGCTCCATTTTTGATTTTTTGTTTAATCCAGCACTTCCGGCAAGAAACTGAATCTGCTTGGAATCAAACTTGTATTGAGTCTGTAATTCAGGACAACCATTGTTGGCAATAGTTCCTTTCACAGTAGGACATTTGTCTTCTTCGTCATTTACACCATCTGCATCAGTATCTGGTA
>CALPNW020000022.1 GCA_943325035.2 Sphingobacterium thalpophilum
AAAAGAAGTTTGGCTGTGTGAGTGTAAATCAAGAAACATAACCGAATCTTACTGTCCTTCTTGTGATAAAGATATTTATGGGATTAAGAAAAGTGAAATGAATCCTTTAAAAGCAATCGATATTATATCAACGAAAATCGAATTACTATCAGACTCAATTCAATAATATTAACTATTACTCACACGGAATTTATTTACTACAAAGTATAACTAAGGAAAATTCAACAAATGATTTGTTAATTCCCTTATTACTAGGAATGTTTATAGGTATTTTCTTTGCAGCAATAGTTTTTAGATGGATTTTAGGGGTGAGAGAGATTCAGAGACAAACAGAAAGGTCTGCAATGTATCTAAAAAGAATAGCTGAAAAACTTGGAGTAAGCGAAGAAGAAATTAAAGAAGTAAAATCCTTTTTAGATAAAAAATATTAATATAATATCATGGAAATTATAGTTTTTCTTTTCGCGTTGTTATCTTTCATTTTAGTAATCTTTATTATTGTATGGATTAATCAAATAAAGCAATACACTAAAAAAAATGCTGATTATTCTTTTATACAATCTCTTATTATGTTAGAAAGAGCAAAAACAGATAAGTTAGCTAGTTCTAAAGAACTAATAAATAAGTTTTCAAAAAATTACAGTAAAATCAAAAGGAGTAATTCGTATTCTAATCAAATGATTGAATTTAGGTCTGGATTTAGTATTGAAGAACTTGAAGCAATTGAACAAGGGTTAGTTGACCCTCTCAAGATTGATATTTTAGACTTAGCATCTGCAATGTATGTGCCAGTATCTAAACTATTTAAATAATAATCTATTATGAAGACTATACTAATAAAGAATGGGTCTTTAATAACAATAGATAGTCTTCTTATTGGAACTACTATAACTTTAGACGTAAATTTTAACGAAGAATTTGATATTACTTACAAAGATCTATTTATAGTCAGTTACTAAGTAATCCTACAATATTTGTACCTCTATTGTACCTCATAAAACTATAAAACCCCTACAATGCAATATTGATAGGGGTTTTAAGTTTATTAATGGTGCCCCCAACAGGATTGCCGGCTCACTTCGTTCGCCGTCTTCCCAAATGGGGGGCTTACCCAAAGCCTCTGCAAAAGCGAAGCTTTTGCCGGGCATTTTTATTTCTCCGAGATTTCGAGCAAGCTCGAATCTCTTCCAAATAAAAATGCCCCGACACTTTGTGTCGAGGCATTTGTGCCCAGAACAGGAATCGAACCTGCACTACCTTGCGATAACCAGATTTTGAGTCTAGCGCGTCTACCAATTCCGCCATCTGGGCTTAATCGGGTTGCAATATTAGTTCATGCCCGTAAATCCGCCAAATAAAACTGAGGTTGCCGCCCCGGGCAGGATATTAGCCAGATCCGGGCTTAAAGAATGACCCTTTAGCTGATTTCTGCTAAAATGCGGGTCAGGTACTTTTTTTTATAATAGTACTCTTTTACTTGCAACAGCTCTTTTTCGGTAGTAATACCTTCCTGATAATTTGTAATAATTGCTTCAACAGGTTCATAAATATTTTTTTGAAGTTCGTTTGCCAATTCAAGTACCAGTGCTTTTGCTGCCTGGTCTTCCTTATCCATTTCCATCACCTGCTCATTGAGTTCCATGACTTCCATTAGAAACTGCGGGGGAAGTGCGTATTTTTCTTCTTCCTCCAGAAGAGAATGAATTTGTAACAGATACTTCATCACTGCGTCAGCAGATTGAAACGTTTTGTAGGCTTTATTAACAAGAGCAGACATTTCCAGTACATGCTGTTTTTCTGCTTCATCAGCACCGCCAAAAAAATCCGGATGAAACTTTCTGCTCAAGAGGTAAAACTGTTTTTTTACCGTTTCGGGATCGGGGTTAAAACTCACTGGTATCGTATACAGCTCAAAAAAGTTCATGGATATTCGTTTAGTCGATTGTGTATCTTGTGTAAAAATAGCACAATGCTAGTTATAGGACTTATTAGAGAGGGAAAAATACCTGCAGATAACCGGGTGGCTTTAACGCCTGCCCAATGCAAATTTCTCACCAAGAACTTTGCGCATATACAAATTAAGGTTCAGCCTTCTCCCAACAGGTGTTATAAAGATGCAGAATACAAACAGGCAGGCATTGAACTTACAGAGGATCTCAGTGAGTGTAACCTCCTCCTGGGTATCAAAGAAGTGCCCGTAAGCCAGTTGATTCCGGATAAGCGGTATATGTTCTTTTCCCATACCAAAAAAATGCAGCCGGTCAACCAGGGATTGATGCATGCGATGGTCAAAAAAAATATTACGCTCATCGATTATGAATGCCTTGAACACAAAGATGGTCAGCGGATAATCGGGTTTGGATTTTTTGCCGGAATAGTAGGAGCACATAACGGTATGATGGCTTATGGTAAACGATCGGGGGAATTTCAACTTGAACGTGTACATCAGGTTAAAGATTACCTGGAACTGATACATACTTATTTCGGATTAAAGCTGCCTCCGGTAAAAATTGCAGTTACCGGCAGTGGCAGGGTGGCACATGGCATACTTGAGATCATGAACCTGATGGATGCGCAGGAAGTGGAGCCGGAAGATTATTTATCCAGAGAATTTGATTATCCGGTATATGTTCAATTGAAAGGAGCGGGGTTGTACCGTCATAAAATTACCGGAGCATATTCAAGAGATCATTTTCACCATCATCCTGAGGAGTATGAATGTCTGTTTGAGAAGTATTGTTCAACAACAGATATCCTGATGAATGGAATTTACTGGGGCAAGGGGATGCCCCGGTTATTTACCATGGACATGCTCAAACAACCCGGCTTCCGTATCTCAACGATAGCAGATATAACCGATGATAAGAATGGCAGTGTGCCCTGTAATCTGGGAGATTCTACTATTGCTGATCCTGTATACGGGGTAAACAAAATGACCGGTGAAAAAACTGCGCCTTATACAGAAGGATGTATTGATGTGATGGCAGTGGGTAATCTTCCCAATGAATTACCCAGAGATGCCAGCAGATTTTTTGGAGAGCAACTCATTAAATATATTCTGGCAGATATACGCAAAGGTGATTCTGAAATAATCAATAAGGCCACCATACTGAGAGAAGGAAAACTTACTGCTCATTTTGAATACCTTTCGGAATATGCAGGGGTAGAATAGTTTTACTTCAACAGCCCTTTTACTTCATTCAATTTCATTAATGCTTCAACCGGTGTTAGCTGGTTGATATCAATGGCAGCAAGCATTGTTCTGATTTCATCAAATGTTTGCGAATGGGCATCAAAAATAGAAAGCTGTACCTGGGGTACACTTGCCTGTTTCAGTACTTCTGTAGTTCTGTCTTTGCCCTCTTCATTCACATGCTGTTGTTCCAGCTGCTGTAAAATAATATTGGCCCTGTTGATCAGTGCTTCGGGCATACCGGCCATTCTGGCTACCTGAATACCAAAGCTGTGGGTGCTTCCGCCGGGTGCCATCTTTCGCAAAAAAATAATTTTATTGCTGACTTCTTTATGGGTAATATGAAAATTCTTTACCCTGCTTAACCGCTCTTCCAGTTCGTTGAGCTCGTGGTAGTGGGTGGCGAATAGCGTTTTTGGATGGAACGGGCTGTTGTGAATAAATTCTACCATGCTCCATGCAATGGAAATGCCATCGTAAGTGGCTGTTCCTCTTCCGATCTCATCAAGGATGATGAGGCTTCTGGAACTCATGTTGTTGATGATGCTGGCAGTTTCATTCATCTCCACCATAAAAGTAGATTCGCCTCCGCTCAGATTATCTGATGCGCCAACACGGGTAAATATTTTATCGGTCAGTGGAATACGTGCTGCTGCAGCGGGTACAAAACTTCCCATATGTGCCATCAGTGTAATGAGTGCAGTCTGCCTTAACAAGGCACTCTTACCACTCATGTTGGGCCCGGTTAAAATGATAACCTGCTGTTGGTTGGGATCCAGTAATATAGCATTGGATATATAAGCATTTCCTGCCCCCAGGTTTTGTTCTATCACCGGATGTCTTCCCTCACTGATATCCAGGTCCAGCCCATCATGCATCAATGGCTTTTTGTACTGAAAGAGGAGGGCATTTTCTGCAAAGCAGTTCAAACAATCAATAGTGGCTAAAATATGGCCATTCACCTGAACCGGTGCAATGAATTCCTGCAGGGTAATCAGTAGCTGGTTGTATCGTTCCAGTTCAATACTTAAAATTTTATCTTCTGCTCCGATTATTTTTTCTTCGTATTCTTTTAGTTCAGGAGTAATATACCGCTCTGCGTTGGTCAGGGTTTGCTTCCTGATCCAGTTATCGGGAACTTTGTTTTTATGGGAGTTGGTAACCTCCAGATAATAACCAAATACATTGTTGAAGCTGATCTTCAGTGAATGGATGCCGGTTCTTTCGGCTTCGCGTTGCTGAATGCCAATCAGGTATTCTTTTCCGCCGGTGGCAATGTTGCGGAGCTGGTCTAATTCCTCATGAACGCCCTGTTTAATGATACCCCCTTTGTTGGCAAGAACCGGTGGGGTTTCAATAATTTCATTAAAGATGCGCTCTACAATATGCGGGCAGCCATCCAGTGTATCGGATAATCTTTTCAGATAGATATTACTGCTCGTACTCAGCCACTCTTTGATCTGAGCGGTTTGTTCCAGTCCTTTTGCCAGTTGAATTACTTCTCTGGGATTGATTTTTTTTAAGGGGATCTTGCTTACGATCCGCTCTACATCACCGCAGGCTTTCAGGGCCAGTGTTAACTGATTCCGGAGGTCTGAATTCAATATCAGGTTCTCCACGGCATCCAGCCGCTCATTGATCTTTGGAATGCTGCTTAATGGAAATACCAGCCATCTTTTTAACAGCCTTGCACCCATTGGGCTGACGGTATGGTCCAGCACCTGTAAGAGGCTGGTATGCTGGTCTGCCCCGGTAGGAAGCAGTTCGAGGTTGCGGATGGTAAACCGGTCCATCCAAAGAAAATCCTCCCGCTCTATCCGCTGGATATGGGTGATATGCTGCAGGTTGGGATGTTCGGTTTCCTTCAGGTAATATAAAATGGCACCAGCGGCAATGATCGATTCTGTGGATCCTTCAATACCAAATCCTTTTAAGGAATGGGTTTGAAAATGTTTCAGCAGACTTTCTGTTGCAAATGCCTCATCAAATATCCAGCTCTCCATGGTGTAGGTATAAAACGTACTGCCATAGGTTTCCTTGAATTGTTTCTGGTAGCTGCGCTGAAAAATAATTTCAGCAGGCTTCAGACTCTGTAATAATTTGTCGATGTACTCGTCATTTCCCTGTGCTACAAAAAATTCTCCGGTAGAAATATCCAGCAGGGCTATGCCTGTTTCTTTATCTGTAAAATGAATGGAAGCTAAAAAGTTATTGTTCTTGTATTCGAGTAATTTATCGTTGGTGGCCACTCCGGGTGTAACCAGTTCGGTTACGCCTCTTTTTACAATTCCCTTTACGGTTTTTGGATCTTCCAGCTGATCACAGATGGCTACCCGGTATCCGGCTTTTACCAGTTTGTGGAGGTAAGTATCCATTGAATGGTGGGGAAAACCGGCCAGCTCGCTCGAGGATGCTGCCCCGTTGTTCCTCTTAGTAAGCGTAATTCCAAGAACTTTAGACGCAATCACAGCATCTTCACCAAATGTTTCATAAAAATCACCTACCCTGAATAACAAAATGGCATCGGGATATTTCTGTTTAATAGCCCTGTGTTGCTGCATTAGTGGAGTATCGTTGCCGGATTTTGCCATGGGGAACAAATATAGTAAGCCCCTTCCTGCATAAAGTTGAATTCATGTACATGTGGAAAAGAAATAAATTACCTTTGCCCCATGCGTAAGTGGAATATGGAAGAACTGGGAAGAAAGTCGGTAGAAGCCTTTAAACAGGCTGGCAAAACCCCGGTAGTGCTGGTTTTGGATAATATCCGCAGTATGCATAATGTGGGAAGCATCTTCAGGTCTGCAGATGCATTTCTGATTGAAGCGATTTTTCTTTGTGGATATACCCCCCAGCCACCCCACCGGGACATCAATAAAACAGCGCTTGGTGCTACTGAAACCGTTGCCTGGAAGTATTTTGATACCACAGAAGCCGCTTTGCAGGAACTGAAAGAGAACGGTTATGCCATTTATGCCATAGAACAGGCAGAGGGAAGTATTTCTCTGGAACAGGTTCAACTCCATCATCCTAAAACGGCACTGGTGCTGGGTAATGAAGTAGAGGGGGTGTCGGATGCCGCATTGGATCTGTGTGATGGTTGTATTGAAATACCGCAGCTGGGTTCAAAGCACTCCCTGAATGTATCGGTTGCAACAGGCATTGTACTGTGGAAAATCACAGAGCTCAACCTTCAGAATAATCAAAAAATATAAAATTTAAAAGATTGGCCAACATAAAAAATTACTTCGGTCTGGTAAAATTTGCCCACACCATTTTTGCAATGCCATTTGCCATGATAGGGTTTTTCATAGCAGTTCCACATGCACCTGCGGCACTGATTGGTGCAGATCCGCGGGAACAAACCATGAAGGCAATCCTGCAGCCGCAAATGCTTTGGAAGTTCTTGCTGGTAATGCTTTGTATGGTAACAGCCAGAAATGCTGCCATGGCTTTTAACCGTTATCTCGATCGTCATTTTGATGCGGAGAATCCACGTACGGCCATCCGCGAAATACCGGCTGGTATATTATCGGCAGAAAGTGCTTTGCGGTTTGTGATTATTAACTGCATTGTGTTTATTGCCGCTACCTTCTTCATCAACCGGATTTGTTTTTATCTTTCTCCGGTAGCATTATTTGTGATCCTGTTTTATAGTTTCACCAAAAGATTTACGCCACTGTGTCATTTGGTACTCGGGCTGGGTTTATCGCTGGCACCAATTGGGGCTTATCTGGCGGTAACAGGTGTTTTTGCCTGGCTGCCATTGTTTTTTTCTTTTGCAGTAATTACCTGGGTAAGCGGCTTCGATATTATCTATGCACTTCAGGATGTGGATTTTGATCAGTCTAAAAAGCTCTATTCAATTCCTGCTGTTTTGGGAAAGGCCGGTGCCCTGCATGTATCTGAATTTTTACACCTGATCAGTACAATCTGCGTGATTGTTGCCGGCGCAATCGGAGGATTTTACTGGATCTACTGGATAGGGGTAGCCGTATTTACGGGTATGCTGGTTTATCAGCACAAGCTGGTAAAACCCAATGATCTGAGTAAAGTGAATCTGGCTTTTATGACTGCTAATGGTATTGCCAGTGTGGTATTTGGGTTGGTGGTAATAACAGCTCTTTTTTTACAATATGGCTGGTAAATTTATTTAAAACGTGGCAAGAATTATTTGTATTGATTACGGTGGAAAGAGAACCGGACTGGCAGTTACAGATCCCTTAAAGATCATTGCTACTGCATTAACTACTATTCCCTCCAAAGAACTGATCCCCTTTCTGCAGGAGTATTTTAAAAAGGAACCGGTAGAACTGATCCTGATCGGAGAGCCCCTGAATCTGGATGATACGGCAACTCATGCCACTCCGCTAGTTGCTGCAGCAATAAAGAACCTGGTCAAGGCCTTTCCGGATATGCCCATTCAGAAGGTAGATGAACGGTATACTTCTAAGATGGCAGTTCGTGCCATGGTAGAAATGGGTATGAAAAAGAAAGACCGTCGGGAAAAAGGCAATATAGACCAGATTGCCGCAACTATTATGTTACAGGACTATTTACAGTCTGTTCAATAAGTGAGTTTGTCAGTTGCCCGTTTCTGGGTACTTTTGCACCATAAAATCAAGTTGATAAAAAATGATTCTTCCTATTGTAGCTTATGGCGCTCCGGTGCTGAGAAAAATAAGTAAAGACATTGATGCTGATTATGCAGATTTAAGCAAGTTTCTCGATGATATGTGGGAAACCATGTATTCCAGTAATGGCGTAGGGCTTGCTGCCCCCCAGGTGAACCGCGATATCCGTTTATTTGTAGTGGATAGTGTGCAGATTTTCGAAAATATGGAAGATGATGAAAGGCTGGAGTTCAATGATGGCCCCGGAATTAAAAAAGTATTTATCAATGCAGAAATTATTGCTACCGATGGGGCAGACTGGTCGTATAACGAGGGTTGTTTAAGCATTCCCAAAATACGGGAGGATATCATGCGTGCGGAAAGGGTTACCATGAGTTATTGCGATGAGCAGTTTGTGGAACACACCGAAACATTCTCTGGCATTACCGCCCGGGTCATTCTGCATGAATATGATCATATAGAAGGCAAGTTGTTCATCGATTATCTTAAACCGCTTCGTAAAAAAATGTTACAAAGCAAACTGAACGATATCAGCAAGGGCAAAATACGGGTAGACTATAAAATGAGTTTCGCCAAATGATAAAGTACGCTTTTGTGTTTTTTTTATTGATCATAACGGGTAAGGCCTTTGCTCAGAGTAAGGACACCACGGTTATTATAGATGAAAAAAGATTCACATTGGCAGAAGTGGTGGTTCGCAATAATTTTGATTATAAATTTTTGCTGGAACAGATCAAAGAAGATACCACTTTCTATAAAGCCTTCAGAAACCTCCGTGTACTCGGTTTTACTTCCTATAACGATATTAAAATGCTCAATAAAGAGGGCGCAGTAAAAGCCTCTTTGTACAGCAAGACCCGGCAGAACAGACTTCGTGGATGCAGAACGATGGATGTACTGGAAGAAACGGTAACAGGAGATTTCTACGACTCCAGAAAACATTATAATTATACAACTCCTGAACTTTATGCCGGATTGTTTTTTACCAAAGACACTATTTGTGGAGAGAATAATATTGTAAAAGGAAAGAACAGAACTACCACCGATAAAAAAGGGATTGAAAAACATAAAGAGCAATTAAAGATGCTTTTCTTTAATCCGGGCAGGAAAATATCCGGCATTCCTTTTATAGGAGACAAGCTCGATTTGTATGATGATCATGCCCATAAAATCTACGATTACCGCCTGGATGTGGAAGAATACAAAGGCGAACTCTGCTATATTTTTTCGATTATCCCCAAAGAAGACCTTGGATTTTTGAAAAATGACCAGGTAGTGGTAGATCAGATGATTACCCGTTTTGATATGAAAACGATGGAAGTGCTTTCCAGAACTTACTCGCTGAGTTATAAGGCCGGGGTCTATGATTTTGATGTAAGCATGGAAGTGGAAATGACCAGAGTAGGAAACCTGATTGTACCCAAAACACTGCGCTACAGGGGTAACTGGGATGTAATTCTGAAGAAAAGGGAACGGGCTATTTTTACCGCTACCTTATTTGACTTCAGGCAATAATCTCCGGAAATGAATGTTCCGGCACCGGTATAAATGAGAAAAACACCTGCAAAAGTGCTTTTCTCTTAAGGCCAGGATTAAAAAATAGTGCTATAAACCCAATTTTCTGCCTTGTAGCGTACGGGTTTTCTTATCGCTTTTTTCGATGTCTGTTAATTTTACTACCAATCTTACATCCGCCACACTGCTGTTTGCAGCGCAGGACGCTTTATAAACGAACTTTTCGTAAGGTACTTCTACTGTTCCATTGTCCCAGTTATTTCCGGCAACTACATATACGTCTTCGCCTTCTGCCGGAACAAACATGAAAGAGCTCCCGGCTTCAAAACTTACGCGGATTCCGTTAAGATCTGCAGATTCAATTATTCCCGGAGTATATGCGGGTATAATAATTTCGTTAATTCGTCTGCCATTGATAAACTTTACTGTTCCGGAAGACACTTCTGCTTTTGCACTATCCATTGAACGGGTTAGTACCAATTTTTGGTCTATATAAAATTGAACCCGTTTAACATCTACATTATAGGCAGCCAGTTTCATCTGCAGTTCTCTGGAATATGGAACAAACAGACTTTTATCGATTGCAGTAGTATTGGTTGGAGCTGAATAGGCGTTATTGGCATTTGGATTGTTCTGCGGGGAACTGCTTTTCAAATAACCTTTTGAACTGGAAGCATGCTTGCCTCCCGAACAACCGGATATAAAAAGAACGCCAATAATTGCAATGCCTGTTATGAAACGAGACATGGTGTTTGTTTTTTGGGTACGGATGAAATAATAGTCAATAACACGCGTTTAAAGTTCATAACAAATGTTACGAACAGTTTGCTTATTATTGGCATAGGCGTTGACCTACGCATCTTTCTTCAAAATATTGGAATTGCTAAAATTCGACAATTTTTAAACAAAAAAAGCTTTTGTTTTCTTCTCCTTCTCTTTTTTTTCAGTAAATTTTAAAAATAAAATTTCAATCAGAGTCAATAATTAATTGATTGTCAGCATATTGAAAATATTTTTATATTTTATACTACCTCTTTTTTACTTTAACCGGGATCAAAAAAATCACTAATACTTGGTATGCCAGATTAGGCTTTGTTGAATACGACTGGAGCTTTTGAGCGGGTAAATTCCCGTTTTAATTAAAAAAAATAAGGTATTTGCCGTATTTGGTTCAATTATTATATGCTGTTAATTCGTTATTTAAACAGTGTATAAATAATTTTTATGATGCGATTATTAGACCGTTTGTACCAATACCTGGAGCAACACGCTATCAGTGCCTATGAATTTGAACATGCCTGTGGTTTATCTAATGGCTATCTTGGAAAACAGCTCAGAGGAAAAGGAAGTGTTGGGTCCGCAGTTTTAGAGAAGATTAAAATACAGTACCCTGATCTGGATCTTCTATGGCTGGTAACTGGGAATGGTAATATGACCAGGGTAAATGATGAATTAATCCGTTCGTACAACAAACAGATACAGCAACTGGAGCAAATGGTTGCTGATAAAGAATCCATTATTTATATATTACAACAGCAGGGCAGAATAGTGTAAAAGGGTGGATTGATTATAAAAAAATCCAGCTACCGTTAAAAAAATCCCGGCTACCTGTGGTAACCGGGATCGGTATTATATGCGGTTCCTTTTACAGGATTGTTGGGTTGCTTATTCTGCGTAAGAAGAAACCGGCTCACAGGTGCAAATCAGATTTCTGTCTCCAAAAGTATTATTAACCCTTGCTACACTTGGCCAGAATTTATTTTGTGAAACATAAGACAGCGGAAATGCTGCCTCTGTTCTGCTGTATGGATGTTTCCATTCATCAGCACAAATAACAGCTTGTGTATGTGGTGCATTTTTCAATGCATTGTCTGTTTTGTCGGACTTTCCGGTTTCAATGGCTTTGATCTCATCGTAAATTGCAATCATTGCATCACAGAAGCGATCCAGCTCTCCCTTGTCTTCGCTTTCTGTTGGTTCTATCATAAATGTTCCCGGTACAGGAAAACTCATGGTAGGCGCATGAAATCCATAGTCTATTAAACGTTTGGCTACATCTTCTGCTTCAACACCTGCTGTTTGTTTAAATGGCCTGAGGTCTACAATGAATTCATGGGCGCAAGTGCCATTTTTGCCTGCGTATAATATCGGGTAATATTTCTCCAGACGGGTTTTCATATAGTTGGCATTCAGAATGGCATATTCTGTGGCCATACGGATGCCATCAGCGCCCAGCATTTTGATATAGGCATAGCTGATCAGTAAAATACTGGCAGAACCAAATGGCGCAGCACTAACCGCTAAATCTGTTTTGTCATAGCCCGAAAGATGTCCTGGTAAGAACGGAGCCAGGTGATCATTCACACAAATAGGTCCCATTCCGGGTCCGCCTCCGCCATGCGGAATAGCAAAGGTCTTGTGCAGGTTCAGGTGACATACATCGGCCCCGATCATACCCGGGCTGGTTAATCCAACCTGTGCATTCATATTGGCCCCATCCATGTAAACCATACCGCCGTTTTCATGAATAATAGCACAGATGTCTTTGATGGTTTCCTCAAATACTCCGTGGGTAGAAGGGTAGGTAACCATTAATGCACCGAGATTGTCTTTGTATTGTTCTGCTTTATTTTTTATGTCTGCAACATCAATATTACCGGCATCATCACATTTAACCACCACTACTTTAAAACCTGCCATCACAGCACTTGCCGGGTTGGTTCCATGTGCACTGATCGGAATCAATACTATATTGCGGTGATGGTCATTTCTTTGCTGGTGATAAGCCCGGATGGTTAATAATCCGGCGTATTCTCCCTGAGCACCGCTGTTGGGCTGCAGGCTGCAGGCAGTAAAGCCGGTAACTGCACAGAGATACTGATTCAGTTCCTGAAGTATCTGCTGATAGCCTTCTGTTTGATTGGCAGGTACAAAAGGATGCAGGCCACCAAACTCCGGCCAGCTTACAGGTATCATTTCTGTAGCTGCATTGAGCTTCATGGTACAGCTTCCCAGACTGATCATACTGGTATTCAATGAAAGGTCTTTGTTCTCCAGTTGTTTGATGTAACGCATCATCTGGCTCTCACTGCGGTAAGTGTTGAATACAGGATGGGTTAAATAACTACTGCTTCTGTTCAGTCCGGAAGGAATAGCAGCTGCGGTTTCTGTTACTGAAGCTGCAGTAATCTTTTTACCTGTACTCTTTTCGGTTACTGTTTCAAATATTTTGAGAATAGTATTGGCATCTTCCATGGTAGTAGCTTCATCGATGCTGATACCAACAGTTCCATCATTAAAGTAACGCAGATTGCTCTGGTGCTGTTCTGCAACTGCTTTTACCTTTGTAGCGTCAATACCCGAAATATGCAGGGTATCGAAGAAGCCGGTATTGGATTGTTTTAATCCCAGTTGAGTTAATGAAGCTGCAACTGCAGCCGCAATACCATGAATTCTTGTTGCAATATTTTTTAATCCGTCGGCACCATGATACACCGCATACATCGCAGCCATGTTGGCCAGTAAGGCCTGGGCGGTACAGATATTGGAAGTGGCTTTTTCCCGTTTGATGTGTTGTTCTCTGGTCTGTAATGCCATGCGTAGTGCGCGGTTACCCTGTGCATCTATACTTACACCAATCAATCTGCCCGGCATACCTCTTTTGAAGTCATCGGTGGTTGCAAAAAAAGCAGCATGTGGTCCGCCATATCCCATTGGAACGCCAAATCTTTGTGCAGAACCAACTGCTACATCAGCCCCCAGTTCGCCCGGAGGGGTTAAAAGCGTAAGCGCAAGCAGGTCGGTAGCCATGATCGCATAGGCGCCGGCTGCATGAACTTTTTGTATAAATCCGCGATAGTCATCTACAGACCCGTTATTTGCGGGATACTGCAGAATAGACCCAAAATAGGTTTCATCGATGATGGCGGTCTGGTAGTTTCCGGTTACAATTTCAATTCCGATTGGCGCTGCTCTGGTGATCAGAACCAGTTTGGTCTGAGGGAAGATATTGTCATCCACAAACAATTTTGGCCGGGTAATCTGATCTGTTTTATTGGCATGATGAAACAGCATGGCCATGGCCTCTGCAGCAGCTGTTGCTTCATCCAGCAGGGAGGCGTTAGAAATAGACATACCGGTAAGATCGGTAACGATGGTCTGGTAATTCAGCAGGCTTTCCAAACGTCCCTGTGAAATTTCTGCCTGATAGGGCGTATACTGTGTATACCAGCCCGGGTTTTCAAAAACATTTCGGAGAATTACACTGGGTGTAATGGTTCCATAATATCCCTGTCCTATGTAATTTTTGTAAAGCTTATTTTTTGAAGCTATTTCCTTAATTCGGGTAAGGTATTCGAATTCGCCGATTGCAGCAGGTACATCCAACGCAGATTTGATCCTGATACTATCCGGAACAGTTTTACTGATCAGGGACTCTATATTATCTTCCTGGATGGTTTTCAACATGTCTTTCAGTTCCTGAGAACCGGTGCCAATATGACGCTGTTGAAATTCGGTGGATTGCTGCTCAAATAAATTCATATTCGGATCAATTTTTAGTGCGGCAAAGTTACTGTTATCCAACAGTATTTAAAACTGTTTTGTTAACAGTGGGGGATAGATTATTGAATAATATTTTTTTTAGAATCTTCTATTTCCCTTAATTGTACACTGGTATGCCTGCTGCCATCATGGCTCCAGCCCGGAGGACCAAACAGGTACTTCAGCCTCGAATAAAAGCGGATATCCTTTTGAGTTACGTCTTTCACAATAGCGGCCCATTCATGAAAAATGACTTTCAGCGGGTTTGCAGAGTTGATATTGGTGGTAAGCCCGTACTGGATGGGTTCATAGCTGGCCGCGTTCAGTTCGGGTTGAAAAGTACCGAACAGTTTATCCCATACTATCAGAAACATACCCATATTCCTGTCCAGGTATTTAGCATTGGATCCATGGTGAACCCTGTGGTGGGAGGGCGTTACAAAAATGGCTTCCAGCCAGCCCATTTTATGAATCAGTTCTGTATGAACAAATATGCCCCAGATCTGGGTAGCGGCATAAACAAACAGTATATCCAATGGCCTGAAGCCCAATATCGCCAGGGGAATAAAATACACGAACCTGTATAGTGGCTGTAATGCCGAAGACCTGAACCCAACGGTAAAATTCATGAGTTGGCTGCTGTGGTGGGTTACATGAACGGCCCAGAACAGGCGGATCTGGTGATCGAAGCGGTGCAGCCAGTAATATAAAAAATCTTCTAGCAGCACCAGTATCAGCCAGTAAAGGAAAGCAGATTGAATACTCAAAACAGAGTGCAGGTAAAAAAACTGCAGAATGACCATATATACCAGCCTGAAAGCAAGGTCCGTTCCCCCGTTCAAAATCATCAGGTATACATTGGTAACGGTATCTTTTATTGTAAAATTTTTCCGGTACTGCAGATGGGAGAGAAGCAGTTCCAGCCCGATTATGAGCATGTAAACCGGTGTGGAAATTAAAATAAGCCATTGTTCTCTGATCGAATCCATAATTTAGCAGTATACAGGAGACATATTCCCGGCAAAAAGCGCTGCAAAATAAATCAAGCAGTTCAGAAATTATTCTTAAATATAATAAACGGTAAAAGTGGAAGAGAATTTGTTAATCAATTGGGAGAAAAAAAGTGCTGAACACCAGAAATTGTATAAAAACTGGCTGAGCAAGGCTAATAAGAATCAGGTACTTAAAGTATTACCCGAACTGCATGAAGAAGCATTTGAAAAAATCGATTGCCTTCAATGTGCCAATTGCTGCAAAAATTATTCTCCGCGGTTCAAGACACCAGATATCAAGCGGATCAGTAAACTGCTTGGCATGAAGGAAAGCAGCTTTATTGATACCTATCTTTCATTGGATTCTGATGGCGATTATGTAGCTAAAACAGCTCCCTGTCCTTTTTTAGGGTCCGACAATTTTTGTTCTATTTACGACAAAAGACCTTCGGATTGCCAACGCTTTCCCTATACCGATGAAGATGTCTTGTTCAAGCGTCCTGTTATTACCCTCAAAAACTCCACTTTTTGTCCGGCGGTTTATTATGTGCTCGAAAAACTACTCGTTATTTCGAAGTAAGCTCGTCATAAGTAGCAATCAGGCTTCTTTCAGCGCCACTGGCTTTCCAGGATAATCCGGGAATTTCTTTGTTCTTAATAATGTCCTCTTTGCTTTTACCTGCTTTGATCTCTGCTTCAACAAATGCGAGCAATCTCAGCAGGTAGTCTTCAAATGCAACCAGGTCTGCCTTTTTTCCGGTTACTTTTTCAGGATCAGTGGCATGCCCGAATACAAAAATCGTATCATCATCAAAAGTGTCCCGGGCAGTTTGTATAACAGTTATCCAGCTTTTGATAGAAGCTCCGGAAGACCGGTCTATAAATGGATGCATCTGGTTAAACACCAGATCTCCCATGTGCGCTATATTGGCCTGTTCGAAGTGAATGATCGCATCTCCGTTGGTGTGAGCTGCTCCAAAATAATAAGCCCTGATTTTTTCTTTTCCTGTTTTCTGTTTCCAGGTTTCACCAAAAGTGATGTCCTGAAACAATTGTTTTTCAACCGTTTTGCTTTGCTGGGCAACCCGCAGATAGTTGTTCAGACAATTTTCATGTCCTACTACATGTTCAGCAATATCCTTGAAAGAAATATTGCCGCCGGTATGATCACCATGGTGATGTGTATTGATCAGCAATTTAAAGGGGAGTTCTTTGATTTTTTTTAATTCATCGATCAGGTGTTTAGACTGATCGGGAAATTGTGAATCAATGACTGTAAATCCGTCGGCAGACTGATAGAATCCAATTGTGCCTCCACGTTCATTGAATATTCCTACGTTGCCCCGCAGCATTTTGATCTTATAGGCCGGTTGTTGAAAAAGGTTGGCCATCAGTTCTGCAGAAGAAAGGGCCATGATGCCGGCAGTTAGTCCGGTATTGCGGATAAAAGTGCGCCTTTGCATAATGTAATATTTTAATGGAAGCTTCTTTAAAGTTAGGCTTAATTAATATTCCATCTTTCTGAGTTTTGGGAATTTGATCCAGGTGGTTGCAACTACAATTATTGTCATACAGCCCCCAAATACAACGGATGGAATTACGCCCAGCAGTTTGGCAGCCATACCGCTTTCAAATTGTCCGAGTTCATTACTGCTGTTAATGAACATGGAATTTACACTCATAACCCTTCCACGCATATGGTCGGGTGTACGCATTTGTACAATGGTTCCTCTGATAATCATGCTTATACCGTCTAGTACCCCACTCATAACCAAAACTGCAAATGACAGCCAGAAAATTTCAGACAGGGCAAAAACAATGATACACAATCCAAACCCGCCAACGGCCAGTAAGAGCTTTCTGCCCTGCCCTGCTGCAAGCGGAAAGAAGGTAAGTAATACAATGATAATAATAGATCCGATATCGGCAGCTGCATTCAGCCAGCCAAATCCAACAGGGCCAACAGACAGAATATCCTTTGCAAAAACAGGGATCATAGCAACTGCTCCGCCAAAAAATACCGCAAAAAGGTCTAATGACAAAACCCCCAGTAATTCTTTTGTTTTAAACACAAAGTCCAGGCCTTCTTTTACACTGGCCAGCCCTGTTTTTTCACCACGCTCATTGAGTGGTGGTTTAGATTTGATCTGGTACAGATACCCAAATCCAAAAGCAATCATACAACTGATGATGACCAGAGACTGGGTATTACCAATCAATGCAATCAGAAACCCTACAGCAGCATGTCCTGTAACAGAGGCAGACAGCCAGATTCCCTGGTTCCAGGTAATGGCATTGGGCAAGTGTTTTTTGGGAACGATAGAAGCTACCATTGTTCCAAAAGAAGGTCCGGTGAAGGAACGGATGATGCCTGTAAAAAAAACGATGAGGTATATGCCAAATGCTATCCAGTGCTTACTGAGTTGTGAAGCAGTGAATCTGGTGGAGAGAAACAGTAAGAGCAGGGCACAGGCAAAATAGAATGCCACCCCCTTGAGGAGTAGTTTTCTTTTTTCACTGATATCAATGATATACCCCGCATAAAGGGAGAGTGTTACCGCAGGTACCACTTCTGCAAGTCCTATCAATCCTATGGCAAATGGTTCATTGGTTAATTCATAGATCCACCATCCAACCAGTGTGCCAAGCATTCTCAGCCCCATGATAAAAAAAAATCTTCCGATCATCAGGTGGCGGTATTCTGCAATTCTCATTGCAGCAAAAGGGTCGGTCTGTGATCTTGCTCCGGTCATTCGTGAATCAGTATATTAAGGAAGTGTAAAGTAATGTTGCCCGTTCTCGTAATCATGTTCCAGTGCATCCATGACCACTTTCAGGTGAGCTTCATTTCCTGAAAAGTCGGCATTACTTGCATCAATAAATAATGTTTTGATGTTGTGCTGCTTAATATAATTGGTATAGGTTTCCTGTATATTAAACAGGTATTCATCAGGAATGGACTGTTCAAATTGCCGGTTTCTTTTTTTGATGTTCTGTTGCAGTTTACTTACCGGTGCATGCAAATAAATAAGGATATCCGGAAATACCAGTTGCTGGTGCATGATATCGAACAGTTTCTGGTACAATCTGAATTCTTCTTGGGGCAGATTCACTTTTGCAAAAAGCAGGCATTTGGTGAACAGATAATCTGAAACAGTTACCGGTTGAAAAAGCTCTTTTGTGTGAACCAGGTCTTTTTGCTGTTTATAGCGCTCTGCCATAAAGAACAGTTCCAGTGGAAAAGCATACTGGGCAGGGTTTTCGTAAAATTTGGGCAAAAAAGGGTTGTCGGCAAATTCTTCCAGAATCAGCCTTGCGTTCAACTTTTGAGACAACAAATTAGCCAGCGTTGTTTTGCCGGCACCGATATTGCCTTCTATTGTAATAAAATTATGCTTCATATATAATACCTGTCAGTTCAAAATTAACCGTAGCGTTACAGCTTAGTGTAGTTTTTTTTGCACATCGGAGTGATCTGTGCATTCTTTCAGCAATTCTCCGACATTTTTCTTCCATACCGGGTGCTCCAGTTCCGGGGCAATCTCAGCCAGTGGAATCAATGCAAACCGGCGCTCTGTAAGAGCAGGGTGGGGAAGTTGCAGCAAAGGGGTATTCAGGATTACCTGATTGTATAAAAGGATGTCGAGGTCTATCATTCTTGGACCGAACTTAACAGTTCGCACTCTTCCCATGATTTCTTCTATCTTCAGTAAGGTTTGCATCAGTTCTTCAGGAGAAAGCATGGTTAGAACTGCTATGGCCTGGTTAAGGAAAGCAGGTTGTTCCTGAATTCCCCAGGGAGCTGTTTCATAGAGTGCCGACCGGTGAACGATTTTACCGCATCTTTGTTCTATAAAACTATTGGCTTGCGCCAGATAAGAACTCCGGTTACCCAGATTGCTTCCGGTTAATAAATAGGCTATATCCATAAATTGGTGGTGTAGAATGGTTCAAATATCTTTAATTAATAATCGAATAACCCTGAAATATGCGTCAATTTTTTAAAATAATGTTTGCAACCCTGCTGGCGATGATCGTATTTACGGTAATTGGTGTTTTTGTGCTGATTGGTATTGTTACCAGTGCGGCTTCATCAGACAAGCCGGTAGTAGGTTCAAAGGCGGTATTGGTACTGAATCTCGATAAGCCGTTTAAAGAACAGCACCAGGATAATCCACTGGATCTGGTTTTTCAGGGTAGTGAAGATGATTCTCCTTCTCTGTTTGAACTAACCCGTTTAATTGAACATGCAAAGTCCGACTCTTCCATCAAAGGAATTTATATTCAATGCGCCGGAAATGCAAATGGCTTTGCTGCCAGTGAAGAAATCAGAAAGGCAGTCCTCGACTTTAAAAAGAGCGGCAAATTCGTGATAGCCCATGGGGAAGTCATTTCTCAGAAAGGCTATTATATCGGAAGTGCTGCAGACGCAATATATTGTAATCCACAAGGTGGTCTGGAATGGGCGGGCTATTCGAGTAGTTTATTTTTTTTGAAAGGGATGCTGGATAAGCTGGAAATACAACCGCAGATATTTTATGCGGGAAAATTTAAAAGTGCCACTGAGCCTTTGAGAGAAACACAAATGACAGAGGCCAACAAATTACAGACATCTGTATGGCTCGGCGAACTGTACAACCACTTTTTGCAGGCTGCTGCTGTTTCAAGAAAAATAGATTCCGCAACACTCCGGAAATTAGCAGTTACAGGGGCGGTACAAACTGCGTTTGATGCCCAAAGATTCGGGTTAGTGGATGGATTGAAATATGATGATGAGTTGAAAAGTATTCTGTTAAAAAAACTCAGACAAGGCGAAAGAGATAAAATAAATTTTGTGAGTTTTGGTGATTATAAAATGTCTGCCGAGTATAAAAAAACAGGAGACGCTAAAGTGGCATTGGTTTTTGCAGACGGTGATATTGTGTCTGGTGATGGCGACAATGAGCAGGTAGCAAGCGATAATTTCAAGAACCTGTTGAGAAAAATACGGTTAGACAAAGATATAAAGGCAGTGGTGTTCCGTGTAAATTCACCCGGTGGAAGCTCACTGGCGAGTGAGGTGATCTGGCGGGAAATTACCCTGCTGCGAAAAGTAAAGCCAGTGGTAGTTAGTATGGGAAATGTGGCTGCTTCCGGAGGTTATTATATTGCCTGTAATGCAGATTCTGTATTTGCAAACGCCAACACCATCACCGGTTCTATTGGGGTGTTCAGTATCATTCCAAACATGCAATCGTTTTTCAAAAATAAAATAGGGGTAACTTTTGACGGAGTAAAAACTGCGCCGTTTGCCGACATGGGAGGTATAGATAAACCTTTGTCTGATCCCGAAAAACGGTTCATACAAGCGTCTGTTGATTCTGTTTACCATACTTTTAAAACCAGGGTTTCCGGCGGCAGAAAATTAACCATGGCCATGGTTGACAGTCTTGCACAAGGCAGGGTTTGGACTGGCGCACATGCAAAAACGAATGGTCTGGTAGATCGTATCGGTACTTTGCAGGATGCAGTAAACAGTGCTGTAAGAATGGCAAAGATCAGCAAGGATGATTATAAGCTGCGCGAGTATCCCGAAAAAAAATCCATTCTCGAACAGATCATGAGCGGGTATAAAAAAACAATCAGTGACCGGCTCATTGGTGAGCAGCTGGGTATAAATGAATTTACATTCCTGAAAGAACTGAAGCAGATAAAAGCTATGAAAGGTATTCCTCAGGCAAAAATGCCTTTTCTGGTAACGGTTAATTAATCCTTGTATGCAAAAAGAGTACAGTCAGCTTACTGCAATGGTTGCTATTACAAAGGGTAGTCTCCGGGCAATTTTCAGAAGTCCGTCTGCAGTTATTTTCAGCTTCGCTTTTCCATTGATCTTTATCCTGGTTTTTGGGTTCATAGGTAGTGGTGGAAAGGTATCTGTAAGTGTTGCATTCACCAAAAATACAGATACTGCCAATCCTGTATACACTGCACTGAAACAAATGGCTGGATTCAAGATCATCAGTAAAGACCAGCGCCTCATTAATGAGGATCTGGAAAAAGGCCGGATAACTGCAGTAATTGATATCCGGCGCTTAGAAATGTCTGCTATTCCATATTCGATCAGCCTGACCAGTTCAGAAGCGGTGAATCCTCAGAACCTTCAGGTGCTGCAATCGATGCTTAATGCGGTGGTGGCTGGAATTAACCAGCAGAAATATCCGGGCGCTCCAACGGTTGCCCAGATTAATAAAGAAGTTAAACAGGTGCCTGGAAGGGTTTACAGAACTATTGATTTTATACTGCCCGGTCAGCTGGGCTTCTCGCTGTTGAGTGCAGGAGTGTTTGGCGTAGCTTTTTTATTTTTTAATCTTCGCCAGCAGTTGGTATTAAAAAGATTTTATGCAACCCCTATTAAGCGGTCTTATATAGTATTGGGTGAAGCAACGAGCCGTGTGTTGTTTCAAATGCTCACCGCTGTTGTTATTATTGGGGTAGGGCATTTTGCTTTTCATTTTACACTGGTGCATGGGATAGTGACCTTCTTAAATATTATGGTGCTGAGTTTTATTGCGCTGGTTCTGTTTATGGGATTTGGTTTTATTGTAAGCAGTGTGGCAAAAACCGAAAGTACCATTCCACCCTTTGCAAATCTGATAACGCTGCCGCAGTTTTTGCTGGCAGGTACTTTTTTCCCGATTGAATCATTTCCTGTATGGCTGCAGCCTATTTGCAGAGTTCTGCCTCTTACGCACTTTAATAATGCCATGAGAAATATTGCTTTTGAAGGAGCCAGCCTGCTGGACTCTGGTAAAGAGCTTGGTGTGCTTGGTCTTTGGATAGTATTGATCTATGCAATAGCCTTTAAAATTTTTAAATGGGAATAATCAAATATGCGAATAATTAAGTTAGGTATCATTAGTATCATTACACTTTTTTTGCTGGCAACTGCCATCAGTTTACTTTTCCCTTCTAAAGTGGTTGTATCCCGTGCAGTAGATATCAAGTCCTTTAAACAACCAGTATATTCATTGGTCAGTGACCTGCGAAAGTGGAATTTATGGGTGGAGGGAATGAGCAATCCGGCAGTGGAAGTTTATAGTGCGGGTGCTGCAAAGCTGGGGAACACAAAGGTTACTGTTACTGAATTAACCGATTCCACAGTAGTCAGTAGCTGGCATACCGGCAATTCATCCGATCAGATCAGTACAATCCGTTTAATTGAAGACAGCAGCCATAAAATTATTGTTGTACAGTGGCAGTTTGTTCAGCAGGTTAAATGGTATCCCTGGGAAAAGTTTGGCTCAATGATGAACGATAAAATCATCGGCACAATGATCGAAAAGAACTTATATAAGTTAAAACAGGTTGCAGAACAACCCTAAAAAAAAGCCTCCCAATTAGACTGCCCCCAAAAAGTTAGACACTTAATGGGGGCAGTTTTATGTTACGGGGAATATATTTTTAGTTGGCAGGATCTGCAGGTGTGTTAGGGTTATTATCCCTTTCTCTGCTTGGGTAAGGAAAGAAAGTTCTTTTTCTTTCCGAAGCAGGTCTGGCAAATCTTCTGTTATCTTCTAAACGCATTCCGCTCATACAAAGCTCAATACAACGCTGACGGTAGATCTCGGTTAATAATGAGGCAGCATCTGCTGTTCCACTGTATGCGGTTAAACCACCACCTACACCAAAAGGATCGGCAGCAGGTAATTGTGTACGAACCGCATCTATTTCAGCTACAGCAGCTGAAAGGTTAGGGCTGCTTTGTCTTACATACGCTTCTGCCCTGATCAGTTTCATTTCATCCGGCATGTACACCGGAATAGCTGAGGTAGCGGTTGTGTAAAATCCTTTTATACGGAATCTCGGAGCAACAGTAGGGTTGATGCTGGTGTAAAATGGAATGCGCAGGTCTGTTACATCCGGTGCAATAGCAACTGGTAATCCTAAAGTAGAATCCTGAATCTGGTATACGTTATTGGTAGAAGTTACTGTAGTGAAGATTGGGTTGGTTATTACTGCATCAAAAGCCAGTATGGATCCTGCATAAGCTGCCGGTACTGCATTGGCAGATGAAATAGCAGTGGCATAGTCGCCTGCAAATAAACTGTAACGGGCAATCAGCGCATTGATGGTGTTGTTCAGAAAATTGATATCAACAGTTGAGGGAACATTCGCAAAAAAAGCTGCACCTGGTGCATTGGCAGCGATGGCTGTTTTAGCAGCTGTTAATACAGTTACTGCCCTTTTGTATCCGTCATTCCTGGTTTGGAAAGAGGCAGGGGCAGACTGAGTGCCCGGAGCAGCAGGTATCTGTTCAAAGAACATACACAGATTTCCGATGGCCATTGCTTTAAATATGCTTGCATAAGCAATGATGCCGCTTGCATAGTTTTTATCGCCCAGGCCGGTTGCACCAGCGATTACATTGTCTGCATCAAAAATGATCTTGTTGTTCCAGGTCCACATATTGCCTGCAATACCATTCAGATTATCTACTGCAGCACCACCGGTAAACAGGTTGGCCTCGTCGGTATTACCGGCGTTCATTAATCTGAATTCATTGGTTAAAGCGCCTGCAGCGGTTACACCATTATACAATGGGCTTAACCGGCCATTGCCATAAACGTTGTGTAATCCTACTGCAACACCAGCAAGTGTTCTGGGCGAAGAGAACGCATCAGCACTGCTGATTGCTCCCGGATTGGTAAAGTCCTGTTTGCAGGCAACCAGACTTACACCTGTAAAAAGAATTAAAAATATTTTTTTCATATAAATAAGATTGAAGAGTTTAGAAATTTGCTACAACACCAATTTGATAGGTTCTTGGAATAGGTACGTTTCCAAAGTCAATGCCTCTTAACAGACTGCTTTGTCCGGTAGCATTGGTTTCAGGATCGTAACCTCTGTAATTATCCCATGATTTCAGGTTTCTTCCGGAGAAGCTAACTGTAAGGTTGTTGAAGGTTTTATTGATTTTACCAAATGCATAGGAAAGGGACAGTTCACGTAATTTGGTAAATGAACCATCTTCTACTCTCCATTCTTCAATTCCATAAACACCGGTAATATATCCGCGTGGGATCTGACCGAGATGCTCTTTTTGTGCAAACTCACTGCCATTACCAACACCTTGTCTTGTTCTGAAATCTGCATTAAATACAGAATTGCCTGCTACACGGTCTAACTGAAAACCGAGTGTCCATTTTTTATAGGTAAAGCTGTTGATTAATGTAGTGGTGTAGGTTGGATTAGGCGAACCCAGTACACCCCTTAAGATGGTAGAATTGGCTCCGCTTGTATAAGGCAGGCCTGTAGCAGGGTCCACCGTTGGTGTGCCAAATGGCGAACCATTGGCAACAGGACCTCTTGCTGTAACAGGAATTCCTGAAGCATTCAATAACATACTTCCTGTAGCATCTCTTGCAAAAATGGTGGAATAAAATACGGGTGCATCATATCCCGGAATCAAAGCAAATACAGCTCCGGTACCTGATGAGATAGAAAGGAAGGGCACACCCAGGTTTTCAATTCTGTTCTTATTGCTATTGAAGTTTCCTGTAATCTCCCAATGGAAATTTTTGTTTTTAACAGGAACAGCAGTAACCAGAATTTCAAAACCCTTGTTTCTTAATGTGCCAACATTTTTACTGGCAGAAGGGAA
>CALPNW020000023.1 GCA_943325035.2 Sphingobacterium thalpophilum
GGCCGGATATAATTCCAGAAAAAATACGCTGGCTCAGGAAAAATTAAATATTGGTACTACCACCATTACCTGGAGAGCTACCGATGAAAGCAATAATGTATCTACCTGTACCACTGTAGTTACTGTAACGCGCGCACAAAGCAATAATATAACTACCGGTCCATCAGTTATTACAAATACATTCTCTGGAACTACACCAGCATCAGAAAAAACTAATTCAATCTCAGCCAAAGTAATACCTAATCCAACGGTTAGCTATTTTACCATCGAATTAAAAAGTAACAGCATGGAGAAGTTGAGTATTACTGTTGTAGATGTTGCCGGAAGAAAAATTGATCAAAAAATCAATGTTCAGCCAAACAGCACTTTGCAATTAGGCAGCAATTACGAGAAAGGGATTTACTTTGCAGAAGTCATACAGGGCAAAGAAAAAGTCATGTTGAAGCTAATCAAAGCAGGTAATTAAGGACTGTGATAAAAAGAGGCTGTCGCTTTAAGACAGTCTCTTTTTTTATAACTACCATTTATTTTGAGTACAATACAGACTTGTCGGTAACCTCACTCATGCCACCCGACAAATTCACAATTTTAGTAAACCCGTTTTGAGTGAGCAGATAACTTACCCTCGAACTTCTATGCGAGTGAGAACAATAGACCAGAATGGTCTTATGCTTGTCTAAATTTTTATACGCCCCTTTTTCAATATCACTGATCGGAACGTTGACCGCATTTTTGATAGTGCCAAAATCGGGTACTCCCTGGCCATCAAATTCTTCTTTTGTTCTAACATCCAGAATCAAAAGATTGGGGGTTGAACGGATGAATTTTGACAATCCAACGGGGCTGAGCGTTTTATGCAGAATTGTTTTCCGATCAACTAATTTCATTTTACAACCCGAACAGATTCCGGGAACAGTATGGACCTCCTTATCGCAGGCCAGACCACAGGGAGTACATACATACCGGGTTTGCGTAGTGGACGTTTTTTGTGCAGCGCTTACAAGATGACTGCTTAGCCCTATTGTAAAAAGCAAAAGACTGGATGTAAGGTATTTTATCATATTATAAATATAACTATTATTTTTTTCAACTTCAAAATCAACTATTGCAATTACTCGGTAAATGATTTTACTAATTTAGTGAAGATTAATTATGCCGTCTCACTCATAAATGAAGACTACCCAGAAAACTTTACGGTAGAACACTTAGGCGAAGTATGCCTGTTTAATTCACGATTTACCTTCTCAAAAAATTTCAAGAAATCTATGGGTGTATCCGTTAGTGATTAAGCGCTTACCAGAAAAAGTATTAAAAAAGGCCCATCCCGCTAATCAGGCAAAAGAAAACATGAACAGCAATGGGTAACATCCAATGAAATGGATGATTATATTTGTAAATACAAAAGATCAACTAAAATAAAATTGCCAATATGTCTTATACATTAAAGTACTTTTTACTGAGTTCTGTAATTTTATTAACCGCTGGCAGATCCCATGCCCAGGAAATGAATATTATTCCCCAACCAGTTATATGCAACTTAAAATCCGGCAATTTTAACCTGAACAAAGAAGTTGGCATCCAAATCAGTCACAAAGAAATAAAACCAGTAGCTGATTTTTTATTAGAATATATTCAAAAAATAACGGGTGCAAAATTGTCTTACACCTCAAAAGCGAATAAATCCATTGTTTTGACGATCGACTCAGGTATTAAATTGCCTGAAGAAGGGTATTTACTTGATATTAGTTCCACTAAAATTATTGCTAAAGCCAAAAATACAAAGGGGTTGATTTATGCAGTACAGTCCATTATTCAATTAATGCCCTCTATCCGTACCAATCAACTCATTCAACTACCTAATTTGCAAATTGAGGATTATCCCCGATTTGGCTGGAGGGGAATGCATTTAGATGTAAGCAGGCATTTTTTTTCGATTGACTTTGTAAAAGAGTATATCGATCTAATGGCCCAGTATAAATTGAATACATTTCATTGGCATTTAGTGGATGATCAGGGATGGAGAATAGAAATTAAGAAATATCCTGCATTAACAAAAATCGGCGCCTGGCGTGCAGACTATACCAATATTCTCTGGGGTGATCGACCATTAGCAAAAACCAGTGACACTCCCGAATATGGAGGCTATTATACACAGTCGCAAATAAAAGAGCTTATCGCATATGCGGGTCAAAGGAATATTACCATTGTTCCCGAGATTGAAATGCCCGGCCATGTTGCCTCTGCGATTGCTTCTATTCCAAATTTGAGTTGTGACGCACATCTGCAGTTACCACTAACTGGTGGAAACTACAATGGCGCTTCCAGTAATTACTGTATTGGCAAAGAGCAGACATTTTCATTTATCGAGGATGTGCTAGATGAGGTTATTGGTATTTTCCCTTCCGCTTATATTCATGTAGGCGGTGATGAAGTAGACAAAACACAATGGAAAAATTGTCAATTATGTCAACAGAGGATGAAAGAGGAAGGCTTGAAAAATGAGGAGGAGCTACAGAGTTATTTTATGAAGCGGATTGAGGGAATGCTTGCTAAGAAGAAAAGGAAAATGATTGGATGGGATGAAATTTTAGAAGGAGGCCTGGCACCAAATGCAGCAGTGATGAGCTGGAGAGGCGAAGCAGGGGGTATTCAAGCTGCCAAATTAAAGCATACAGTTGTTATGACACCTGGATCTCCCTTATATTTTGATCATTATCAGGCAGGACCTGAGGGTGAACCAAATGCAATTGGCGGATTTAATAGTTTGAAAAAAGTATATGAGTACAATCCTATCCCAACTGAACTATCAACCGAGGAAAGCAAATATATCATTGGTGCACAAGCCAACCTATGGACAGAATTTATTACTACTAATTCCGCCGCTGAGTACATGATTTTACCGAGAATGCTGGCTTTGTCCGAATCTTTATGGTCACCAACTGCTCAAAAAAACTTTGACAAGTTTAATACAAAACTGCAAAAACATTTCAAAACATTCGATCAAAGAGGGCTCAATTACTGCAAGGGGAATTATACGGTTGCTATACGGCCGAACAACACCAATGGTCCATTATCAGTAAGTTTAAGTACTGAAGTTCCAAATACTACTATTCGGTTTACAACAGATGGCAGTATGCCGGATATTTCAAGTTCAGTGTATACCCAGCCCATTTTGATCAATGCCACGCAAACTATTAAAGCCATATGTCTTCTCGGTGACAGGGTCATGAACTTAATGCCTGCCGAACAAAAATTTGTTTATCATAAAGCCATCAGTTGCCGGGTTGTTTATAAAAAACCACCATATAGTGGTTACATGGCGAACGGACTTCATTCACTAACAGATGGCATCAGGGGCAAAAATCCGGTCACTCAATTTTGGCATGGATTTTACCAGACCAATCTGGAGGCAGTCATAGACCTCGGGGCTGAAAAAGACATTCAACAAATTTCATTGGGTTGTTTACAAGCATACAAAGATTGGATCTTTTTACCTGCCAAAGTGGAGTTTGCAATTTCTGAGAACGGAATTGATTATACCACAACAGGTATGGTAATTAATGATATTTCACCGTCAACAACATCATCTACTATTAAGGATTTCACGTTAAAATTGTCTTCTAAAATAAAGGCAAGGTATGTGAAAGTAATAGCCTATCCTCTGGCGGCATGTCCTGTTGGACATCCGGGTGAAGGGAAACCTACCTGGATATTTGCAGATGAACTGATGGTAGAATAATGATGTTTATTCCTACGATCAATTTGTACAATTCGGAGAGATCAGGCAGGTATTTAAACCTTATCTCACGTGGACTAAAAAGTAGTGGGCAGAAATTTACCTGTACAACAATTTGACTTTATCGCTGATAGGTATTTGTAACTGCACTCCCTGACGTATCAGTTAAGATAAAAGTATATTTATTAAACGCATCCCAGCTATACTTAATATACCCATTTTTATTGCCTCTCTTATAAGTCAGCAAATACCCATTTGTGCCTACAGCGGTAAAATCAGTGATAGCAGCGCCGCTTAAAGGACTCGTGGCAGGACGGACAGGTTTTGTGAATGCCTGTGGAAGAACCTGGTTTTCCGGGGCAGTGGTACTGGGATCTAGTATTACTTTACCTCTCATCGCTCCCACTACATATGGATAATCCGTTGTGCCATGATAATGGTAAAGCCCACTTGTTCCAACATGGCCATGACAAGTATCCAGGGCAATCATTGTGGCTCCATCGGGTTCTTTTGATCCATATACAGCAAATCCATCAACAGCAAAAGCGATTGGTTTTAATACATTCATTGTAGACAAATGCAATGGAGCAGCATGATAGTGATAATCATCACCTTTGCCGCAATGTCCACCCCAATTATCTAATTCGCCTATTTTATAGGAGTCTTCGCCCCTGTTATTTAAAGCATTAAAAATAGGAATCCCATTTACTGCAATTGCAACAGCCCCTTTCATCAGGTTAGTCTTAGTACTTAATGGTATAGAAGCATAAACAGGTTGTAAGGGTATAGACCAACTATTAGTGCCATTATAAGGTTGTGACACAGGTACCTGTTGTTGCCAGTTTGTTATACCAATCATCATATTATGATTGGGGAGTCCAGTTGAAGCAACATAAAAATACGTATCATCCCAGGTAGTTGTGATGGCTGGTTTAAAGGCTGAAAAAGCAGAGTCAATAAATGTATAGCTTGTTTTAGGAATAATTACGCTAATGGGGTTACTAATGGGGGTGCTGCTATTAGTTACTTCCGATTTACTACAAGCTATAAAAAAACAAAAAAGGAATAGAACAGAAATTGTGCTCAATCCTATTCTCGAATTTAAAACATACTGCTGAATGGCCTGATTCTTAACCGAGAAGAACATCAATACCAATATGCATAACAGCCCTATGGGAACATATCTATACTGATCAGTTGAAATGACCTTCTGATCAACAAATGCTGAGTCATTTAATGCAGCATATTTATTTATTTTAAACCTGGCCAATTGTTGGTCTTGAACACTTAATTCATTGATCAGAACGGGTTTAATAAAACCATCTTCTTGTTCAAGGAATAGGCTATTGCCCCTGGCAAAAGAAAAGTTTCCTTTAATAACCCGGCCCGACTTTAATGTCCAGCTATTCAATACAATACCATCCCCATTATGATAATGGCCTCCGGGATGCGCAAGGATTATTTTGCTTTGAACAAGCAAGTATACAAACAATAAATAAAGTATTTTATTCATAATTAAGGTCTTGTATATGTAACACTCATAACTGCACTATCAACAATTTTATTTTTCATGCCTGCCAATAAAATAGCCATGGTTACCTGTGTGCCGGGAACCGAAATAGTTGGTGCAGCGTTTAAAGCATATATAGTTAAAACATACACTTTTGCTCCCGGCCCCTGAGAGCAAGGGGGTGTATAGGTTGTTTTTCCATCCACCGTATTAATTCCAAAGACCCCAATAGACTTTGCATTATCCGGGATTGACATTGAGGCAGCTGGTATATTATATAATACAAAATATACATGCTTTTCCCCTGTTGGAGGAATAGTATACATTGTAATAGCATAATTTGTAGTTGAACTTGGTGCATTTGACCATTGCAATCCAGGACTTATCCCCAGACTATCACAAGTATATAATTTGGGGTAAACCCCATTGTGTACAAAACCCATCCCATTAAATTTCAATTGATTAGCAATAACCGGAGTATTGGCAGCAGGACTTGTATCAACAGTATTGGTGGTGGAGTTGGCTGTTTTCTGGCAAGCCGATACCATTACAAGAGAAAATAATATAGTATGAATCTTTTTCATATTCTATTGGTTTTTCCTTCGACTGTATTTTTATGAATAGGTTTAATACTTACTAAACTTTATTAAACTCACTAAATATATAAGTTTATTGGCTTTAGATAGATTTAGGTGATAGCACATTCAGCCTCACTATAGGTAACAATTGGCAACTACAAGGGAGAGTCGGGTTGCGTCAAAAGAAGAACACTTTAGAGGGATCGAAAATTTCAGCTCTCACTTTGTTCGAAGCGACAGTGCTGGGGAGATTATACAAGATTTTTGACTTTTGGCTCATCATTTCCAGGCGACTAAATTTAAATCACCTGTTTAAACAGCAACCTACACTATAAGTAGTGGGTAGTGAGTAAAATAAGCGTATTCCGGACATACTCACTGCTCGCCACTGACCAATCACAATCTACGCAAACTAGTCTCCATTGAGTATTGCCTGTTACAATCTGTACAATGATTACTTAAATAAAAGGGGAGCAAACTGTACTATATAATTCCGCCAGTTACTCCAGATATGTCCCCGCTCAGATTCAACATAAGTATAAGGGAATTGAAGATTATCCAGTTTTTTTCTAAAATCCACAACAGATGAATATAAAAAGTCTGCTTTCCCAATACCTATCCAATACAGTTTAAGGCCATTATTTTTTTGTGCAGTTAGCTTCGCATCCATATTGCTATAAGCCTTATTGGTTGTATCTGTTCTCCTGAATGGTGTAGCCGGAGAAAATAAGCCTATATAGTTGAACATATTTGGATGATCTGCAGAAATAACAATGGAGTGAGAGCCCCCCATTGAAAGGCCTGCCAGGGCACGTTGTGTTTTTTTCGGCTTTGTACGGTAACGTGAGTCGGTAAAATTTACGATCTCATCAAAAGAAAGTTCATAGGAACCGGCAACACTATTGCCCAGTGTGTTACTCATACCAGGTTTATACGTAAAATTTTCTTTTGTTTCGCCTGGAGCTGCCTGTTTGGCGGCGTTGCCGTTAGGCATTACAACAATCATTGGCACAATTTTACCCTGGGCAATTAGATTATCCATAATGGTCGACAATCTGCCTATCGAAATCCAGGCCTCTTCATCACCACCACTCCCGTGTAAGAGATACAGAACAGGATATTTGTTTTTATTCGTTTCATACGAAGGTGGAGTGTATATTGTTACCCTCCGATCCGTTTTATATTGTACAGAAGGGTACCATGTTCTGGTTATATTACCGTGGGGAACGTCATTAATACTGTAATTATCTCCGTTCCCGTGGTTTACAATGAATACACTGAAAAGATTACCCACGTCACGGTTAGAAAATGCATTGACTGGATCCAGTATGCGTATACTATCTACCACAAAAGAATACATGTAAAAGTCTGAAGGCAATATTGGTGTAGTATAGGTCCATGCACCGGCCGTGTCAATTTGCATTTGTCCTATACCTCCATTCATTTCCCAATCACCACGTACAGATACTTTTTGCGCCAGTGGTGCCCACAACCTGAAAGTTACAGTACCATCTGCATTCACAACCGGCGAATTAATACTTCCTTGTCTGAAACCTACATTCTGCTGAGAAAAGAGAATACTAAAGATAAACATTGCAAGGAAGGCCACACCGAGTTTCTTTTTGATCATATTTTTTTTTGTTTATAGTATTTTCAAGTGAGTTCTAATCCTTTACCAGCAGCATACGACCATGGCGTTTCAATCTAACTGCACCCTGTATCGTTGTTCCACTGTTTTAATGGTAATATTTATACATGTCTTAAACATCACAGATATTTTTCCTATGCAGTTATCTTTTCAATTTTATACTGTGGGGAGCTTCCATGGACTTCGATAATTTTTTTTAAGAAAACTATCCGCTATTGGGTTATCTACAAATTTCCGACTCTCCGGATCATATACTACACGAGTTCCGGTGCGGTATGAGATATTACCCATGTGCGCTAATATGGTTGCAAATGCCCCTTTTTCAATCGGGCTATTCGTATTATTGGTCTGATCCCTGATGCAACTGCACCAATTGGTTGCATGTGCTTCGATGCCACCGTCCTCAAACTTACCCGTGAGTTGCGTACGGTCTGTTACCGGTACACCTTCTTTCGTCTTTTCAGGTATTAATTCATACCCTTCCCGATTACAAACTAATGTTGCTTTACTTCCTACCCAGGCAATACCCTGATTACGGTTATACAAATTTGCAACCTGTTGTGACCATTCTAAATGAAAATTATCGAATTGAAAGATTGTTGTCTGGCAGCTTGGCGTTTCATTAAATGTTTTTGGGTTTTTATACCCAGTTGAAAAAACCGCTTTGGGATATTCACGTTCTATACCTAATGCTTTCAGTCCGTCAAAAGCGGAGTCTATCCAGTGAACTCCCCAGTCGGTTTGTTGCCCACCGCCATAATCCCAAAAGTTCCGCCAACTGCGGAAACGGCTTTGATTGTATGGTCTGTTCGGAGATGGGCCTAACCACATTTCATAATCAACATAATCTGGTGCCTGCGTATTTTCAACGATAGGGCGTGGATCCGTACTCTGACAAATCCATGCCTGTACTTTATAAACATCACCCAACACACCCGATCTTAGTAATTCATTAGCTGAGCGGAAATAACGCAGGCTTGTTTGCCATAACCCGGTAGTGATGATCCCTTTGTATTTCTTTTGTAGATCCATCATGAGGTTGCATTCATCTATGCTGTTTGCAACAGGCTTTTCAACATAAATTGCTTTCCCTGCTTTTAGCGCCTCAGCAAAAATATATGTATGCCAATGATCTGGTGTAGCGATGATCACTCCATTGATATCTTTATTTTCCAATAGTTTCCGAAAATCTCCATACAACTGCATGTTGGTTGTCTGGTCAGGAAATTCTTTTTTAAAACGTGCAGCCTGTTCGTCAAGACGCTGTTTGTTAACATCACACATCGCAATACAATGAACCCATGGATTATTAGTAAGCGCACCTTGCAGATCTCTGCAACCCATACCTACGCCGATAACACCGATATTAACATTTGAACTTGCTGTGCCTGTGGCCATACTTTTTGGTTTGCCAGAAACCAAAGATGATATACCTATACCTGTAGCAAAGGCTGAAGAATTTTTTAAAAACTCCCTTCTATTTGTTGCCATATTTATTTTTTAAATATTTCTGTTCTTATCAGTTCCACTATTTTTATTAAAATAGCTCCAATATATACTCGCCTTTTGCAGGTATGGTAACTGTATTTTTAATATCGATAGTCTTTGATGTAATTACATCCCGTCCGCTTTCATATTGAGCTGTTATATCCGAAAACCGGTTCATCTGTATGGTTTGATCTTTAACTGCAGCATTAAGAATAACGAGTACAGTGTGATTATCTTTTATTCGTGCATATACATACACTCCATCTTTAGGGGCATAGTGCATCATCTTTCCCTGTGTTACAGCTAAACTACTCTTTCGCCACTGCAATAGTTTTTGCATATAATCCCATGCTTCATTTTTCATTGCTGTACGCCCGCTACTTGAAAACTCATCCACCTTATCACCAGGCCAGCCACCAGGGAAATCTTTTCGCAACTTACCGTCACCTTCCTCTTTTGTACCGGTCATTAATACCTCGGTTCCATAATACAATTGAGGAATACCCCGCATAGTCAGTAAAAATGCCAACCCCTGTTTATAGCGTTTCAAATCCGTATCCTCAGAACGGATAAACCGAGACAGGTCATGGTTATCCAAAAAAGTGAGGAGGTTATACGGATCAGGATATATAAAATCCTGCGCTATATCCTCGAAAATATTCGTTAAGTACCCATTATCGGTATTAGCGTCGAAAGCAGTTTGTGTAATAAACGTAAGCGAAAAATTCATCGACGTTTTTAAAAACGAGTTTCGGCTACTAAGCCTGGATCTTTGCTGCCACCACGCAGGTGCAGTGCTTTTATTGTACCAGGTTTCGCCAACAATATTAAAATCGGGGTACTCCTCATTAACCTCTTTACACCAGCGGGCCAGGAAATCATAATCCAGGTAGGAATAAGTATCCTGTCTGATGCCATCAATCCGGGCATACTCAATCCACCAGATACTATTTTGAATAAGATAAGTAGCCAGGTGGCGGTTTCGCTGATTCAGATCAGGCATACCCCTCGTAAACCAACCATTTAAAAATGTATTTGTTTCAGTTGGCGATGCATGTACATCCATTACACTAACTGTAGCATGATTGGTCTGCAGGAAAACGCCATCATTATTTATCCAGTCTTTAGATGGCAGATCATTCATCCACCAATGTGTGCTGCCACAATGATTAAATACCATGTCCATTACCATCTTCATTCCTTTCGCATGCGTTTCTTTTACCAAAGATTTAAATTCTTCATTGGTGCCTAAACGCTTATCCATCTTATAAAAATCGGTTATCGCATAGCCATGATAGGAACCGCCACGGATTTTATTCTCCTGTATAGGATTTAACCATACGGTAGTAATGCCCAAATCCTTCATATAATCAAGATGCTTTACTACTCCTGCAAGATCGCCTCCATGCCGTGAATTAGGGTTCCCGCGATTGACTGTAACATTATCCCAATTATCATTTGTTGTATCGGCATTCGCAAAACGATCGGGTGTTATCAGGTATAACACATCGGAGGCGTTAAAACCTAGTGTGCCGCTTTTATCTGTACGGGCCAGAAGAGGATAGTTGTAAATAAACTTCGCAGTGCCATCAACAAACTTCATCGGTACCATACCAGGTTTTGTTGCTTTGGCAATACTGATGTAAACAAACAGGTAATTCGGATTTATTGTTTTTGCAACTTCCTTAATTGTAATGCCAGGATAATTTATTGTCAATGTTGATTTACTGATATCAGGTCCGTAAACCATGATCTGTAATTCAGTATTCTTCATTCCTGTCCACCAATTGGATGGCTCAACCCTTGTAATATCTATTGCTTTAACAGTTGAAACAGCTAACATTGTTGCAACAAAAAATAACAAAGCAGCTAATCGCTTATTCGTTCTCATACCAAAATGGTTATTCAGTTAATTTTTAAAAACCATATAAGTAAATGGCTGAAGTGTTATCGAAGCGCTTAAGGTTACTTTAGATCCGTCGAAAGCATCTTTCCATGAGCTATTAACAAGGTCCACTGGAAAAGTATAGACAACTTCTTTGTTTCTCAGGTTAGACAATACCAATACTTTTTTTGATTCATGGATTTTAGTGAATACGCATACATCATCATTACTGTACGATGTCAATACCCCTCTTCTTATCGGTTCACTTTTGTTTCTAAAAGCGATGATCTTTTTGTATTCAGCTGTAACATCAGGGTTGTTAAGTGTCCAGTCTACCCTTGTTGATGTAAACGGAAAGGTTAACCTGAATGGTGTTCCTATTTCCTGTCCATTATAAATCATCGGAATTCCTTTCATGTACGCCACCACCACAAAAGCAGCCATAGATCCTTTTTTTCCTCCAAACAAATCCAAAGGTGTCCCGTCTGAACTATTCACATCATGATTGGTCAGGTACCTTATGATTGACTGACCTTCACCTGTAGTACCTCTAAAGTCGCGTACGTTCATCGTATCAATTGATCGTACGGATTTATTTCTGCTATAAATGTTTTTAAGATTTCCAAAAAAACCAAATCCAAAATTATAATCAAACCCAGCACTATAATGTTCCGGGCGCCCCCCTTCAGCAAGCATGAGTAATTTATGGGTGGAAATGGTATTTAAGGTATCAATACATTGTTTCCAGAAATCAACTGATGGGCCATCTGCATAATCACATCGGAATCCATCAATATTAGCTTTGTACACCCATGATTTCATAGACCTGATTAATGCGAGCCGCATGTCTGTATTCTTAAAATTCAATTGAGCTACATCCCTCCAGTTTCTCGGGTATTTAATTTTTCCCGCGGTATCGGTTTCATACCAACCTTTGTTCACAATCCATGGGTGATCCCACGAAGTATGATTGGCAACGATGTCCATGAGTACTGCTATTTTTCGCTTATGAGCACCATCCACCAGGTCCCTTAGATCATCCAGTGTTCCGAATTCAGCACCAATGAGGTCATAGTCTTTTGTTGCATAAGGTGAATTAACTGAATTAACCACGCCAACAGGGTAAACAGGCATTAAGTATATCACATTGATGCCTAATGCTTTTATAGAATCTAGCCGGGCAGTAACACCTTTCAGATCCCCGTTCTTGCTAAAAGAACGCATATTAACCTGGTACATAGTTACATCCCTCCGATCGGGAACATATTTGAACGGTTTGCCATATTGTGAAGGGTATGGCTGAGCATATAAAATAGAGAAACTGCTAAACAACACAAGCACAGTACTGAATAAAAAACTTGTATTTCTTTTCATTCTATTTAAAATTAAGTTTTGAATTATTATCATGTTGTGTCATCACCCATTAAAATTATTCGGGAAACTATCTGCGAAGACTCCTGTAACTCATATGCTCCTGGGTTAGAAATAAAACGCAGTTGATCAATACTTTTTACATGGTTCAATATGATGATCTGCAGACATTCACATCTGCCATTTACACCAGATTTATTTTTTCAAAATCACAGAACTGAATGCAGGTATACTTATACTCCTGTTTTTCAAACTTGCATTTTTATCTTTGTAAAATATTTTGGTGTATTGCACAAGCGCATCTGGCAAAGTAACTGATAGTTCTGCCCCGGATACATTGTGTATCACCAGTACAGGATCATCACCTGTTCTAACAAAAGCACTCAATGCCCTGTTGTTGAAGTTTACGGGTTCAATTTCTCCATAAGTAAGGGCGGCACTTTCGTTACGCAGCTGGATCCATTTTTTATAATGATTGTACAAAGAGTTCTGATCTTTCATTTGAACGCTCAGCGGTATCATTGTTGAGTCGTTGCTGTTAAATGGTTTTTCCCAGGTGGTTCGTAATTTATCTTTGTCTTTGGTATCCCACATAAAGGGTTCGCGGATACCCTGGTCGGGCTTTTTACCGAGCATGCCTATTTCTTCTCCGTAATATAAATAAGGGGAACCTGGCAATGTAAGCAAAATAGAAGCCGCTATTCTTGCCCTGTCTGCATTGTTATTAAGCGAACTCATAATACGCACCTGGTCGTGATTGGTGAGAAAAGTTGCATCAACATAATCAGGATTAACTGTTCTGTAAAAATCACGGATTTTTTTATGCATGATGGCAAGTGAATCTGCCGTCTCATTATTCAGTGCTTTGATGATCGCAACGCCCATATCGAAATTGAATAAAGCAGGAATGCCTTTCAGGTATGGACCAACTACTTCTGCCGGTGCCCATACTTCTCCCACTAAATAAAAATCTTTGTTTACTTTTCTCATTTCCTGGATAAAGTATTCCCACCAACGATGATTATCCAATGGTCTTTCATCAGGGAAAATATGACGTGCAGCATCAAGCCTGAAACCATCTACTTTAACTTCAGATGCCCAGAACCGACCGATATTAAAAACTTCTTCGCGAAGTTTTGGATTATCATAATTCAAATCGGGCATATTGCCTCCGAATTGTGCGTAATAATAATAATTACTGTCTGCACCACGTGGTCTTACCCAATGATTTCTTTGCCTGCTTTCTCCTGCAGTAATATTACCATTTGAGCGAGTTGCCGGATCAGATTTTTCGGTCCACACATAATAATCACGGTAAGGGCTGTTTAGATTTTTTTGAGCATCTATAAACCATGGGTGCCTGCTGCTTGAATGGTTAAGCACCATATCGATAACAACTTTGATATTTCTTTTATGTGCTTCTTCAACGAATTTTTTAAAATCGTTTACCGTTCCGTAAGTTGAATCAATACCATAATAATCTGTTACATCATACTTGTGATAAGATGGTGATGGGCTCATTGGCATAAGCCATAATGCGCCAACGCCAAGGTCTTTCAGATAATCAAGCTTTAACATCATTCCTTTGATATCTCCCTTACCATCTCCGTCAGAATCCGCGAATGACTGCACATAAATTTCATAGGCGATGTTTCGAGGCCAGGCACTCTGGTTATTGCTCTGCTGTCCCAAAACTGTACCTGCACCGAGAACAAGAGAACAAATAAGAACCTGTATAAAAAAGGCATGTAAAATCTTCATATGGTGCTGTATTTAATTTTTATTAGTGATCTGGTTCAATCTATGGGAAATTAATTCAAAATAATACCCGGGTTTCCACTTTGTTCATCATCAGGTATCTGGAACATCACTTTTCTTGAATCCCATGCATCTCCTCTTACATCAAGTTTGAGTCTTTTTAATTCGTGCAGGCGTTCTCCGCGAAAGCAGAGTTCCAAACGGCGCTCTTTACGAACAGCAGCAATGATACCGGCTTGTCCTGAAGCAAGAGTTGTAACCGCTGCCCCATACGCACGTTTTTCTATTTTGTTCAACCATAATACCGCTTCAGCCAAATCAGTAGGCGTACCTGCGGTAGCGGTTGCTTCAGCATAGATCAACAGTAATTCATCAAAGCCCATTGAGATCGCATCCATGGCATTGTAGTCAAATTTCTTCGTGTAGATAACACCATTCTTTGTAAGAAAAAATTTGCTATAACGGGTATCCGTTGCCGGTGTGTATGCGGCAATCAGGCTCGCTGATGGTGAAAATTGTGGTATTGCCCCACTGGTGTTATTGGTTCTGTACGCCCCGGTCAGGCCTCCCCAGAGATTATTGGTTGCACTAACGCTCGGTATTGCCCAGATAACTTCCTTGGTTGTACCGCCGGTGGTGGTAGCCCGTGAATATTTAGTAATTATGTCTGTATCCAGATCGTAGGTCCCAGACTGCATGATAGATTTAGCTGTTGAAGCCGCATTAACCATATCACCTTTGTAAAAATATACTTTGGCTAAAACAGCCTTTGCTATATCACGTGTTGCAAACCCATTGTTCCAGGTTGTTCGGGTAGCTGGCAAATTTGCAGCAGCGTATGTAAGGTCTGTGATAATTTGTGTGTAGGTTTCTTCTACTGTAGAACGTTGCAATTTGTCAAAAGATTCTGTGATAGTAGTAGTACCTCTTAAACGGATCACAATTCCTCTTCCCGCTACATTTTTTGTTGTGGCATCGTAAGGCAACCCGAAAAGACGAACGAGGTGAAAAAAGCCCAGCCCCCTGATAAATGCTGCATCAGCTTTCAGTTGCGAAACTGTGGCCGCATCAGCTGTTGCTAAAATAGGATCTGCTATTGAACTTGAAGTGGCCACATTTGCCCTGTTGATCGACAGATAGGTATTGGCCCATGTTGTCCGGCCGCGAGGATTAAAAAGATCCATAGAATGTCCAACAATTTGCGACCAATCAAAGATGCTCGATGTGGTTACTGCATCGTCGGCCATTACATCTGCGCTAACCAACGGATTTCCATCCATAAACCCCGCACTATTGATCTGGGCATAGGCACTGATCATTAATTTTTTCAGATCATCAGAGGTTTTAATGGCATTAATCGTAAGTACCGAATTACCACCGGGCCTGATCTCGAGAAAATCTTCTGCTGTTTTACTACATGAAGCAAGAAACAGCCCCGATCCGATTATGGTTGCAAGTATTAAGTATTTTGATTTCATTGTTCTGATTTTAGAAGTTCAGGTTTAAGCTAAGCGTGTAATTACGTGATTGAGGCGGCGTTAAATAAGTAACGTTCGGGCTGATATTACGTGCCTGTGAGCTACCTGCATCCCTAAATACTTCAGGATCGCCTTTGTATTCACTGAGGGTAAAAATATTACTCGCCGACAAAGCAATACGCGCGTTCGTAAGATGAAACTTTTTAAGCAGCTGCTGGGGTAAACGGTAGCCAAAGCTCACCAATTTCATCCTGAAATAAGTTGCGCTATGCAGGTATTCTGTTGTATTCCTGGTTCGCTGCAGGCTGGATAATCCCAATGTAACTCGTGGTATATCTGTAACATCCCCAGGTTTCTGCCATCTGCGCTGAAATACTTCTTTTTTCACATCCCATTCGCCGATATTATTCATTTGGAATTTTTCCGCATCATCAAAAATATTCCCACCGATCGAGTAGGTACCGTTAAAGTTAAACTCAAAGTTTTTATAAGTAAACCTGTTGTTGATACCTCCGAAGAAATCCGGGTAAGGTGAGCCTACTATCTGGCGATCGCGCTGTGCATTGTACTCTTTTGTGGTTCCGGCAACTTTCCTGTTGGCATCCAGCAATTCATAAACAGGCATACCATCCGCCGGATCAATATACAAAGTTTTCACAAGGTAGTTAGAGCCAATCGGATAGCCGGTAATCACTCTTGTATCACCGTTTCCGCCGAGTGCATCCGGGCTTGTAGTACCGATATCAACTACCCTGTTAGTATTGCGGGCAATATTGAAATCCGTTGTCCATGTAAAATTCTTTTTAACAATGTTCCTTGAGCTGATGCTGAATTCCAATCCCTTGTTTCGCACTTTTCCGTAGTTACCCAAAACACTTCCATAACCAGCAGAAGTGGCGGTTCTTACATTAAGGAAAAGATCACTTGCATCTTTAATATAATAACTGATCTCGCCGGTGATCCTATTGTTGTTAAATCCATATTCCAGGCCTATATCATAGTTCTTGGTTGTTTCCCATCTCAGATCCGGGTTTGACAAGGCGGTGATATTATAAAACGCGTTTCCAACATATTGTTGTGTGGCGGCAATGTTGGTAGTTCCCCACTGTGCATAGTTACCTATTTCGGCATTGCCTGTAAGGCCATAGCCTGCTTTCAATTTCAGGTAACTAAGCCCCTTGAACTTTTTTATGAAGTCTTCCTCTGTTATGATCCAGCCTGCAGAAACAGCCGGGAAAGTGCCATATTTGTCGTTTGTTCCAAATCTGGAAGAACCATCACGACGAAATATTCCCGTAAACATATAGCGGTCCTTGTATGTGTAGTTGATACGGCCGTAGTAGGATAAAAAGGAATATTCATTCTGTGTACCGGTAGATCTTGTATGAGCCGGATTGGCGATATTAACACCCGGAAGCGTTGGACTTGGAATACTGTCCGGAGGAAGTACAGGGTTGTTGAACAACCAGTCTTCATTGCCCGGCAAAAACGTTACGCTTTCTCCATTTGAGTTCCCGATGTTTCTTAAGATTTCACCTCCTAATAAAAATTTAAACCTGTGTGCCCCTTTAACTTGGAGATCGTAATTCAAAAATATTTTGCTGTTGATATTTGCCAGAAAACTACGATTTACATTAGATGGCGGAGTGTTCGACAATACTCTGGTAGTTAGCTGATAAAGATTATTGTCGCTATAATCAAAAGTTCCTTCTACGTGTGCCACCAGGCCTTTGAGAATTGTGGCATCTATATTCAAGCCTGCAAATGTTCTTCCGTTTCTTGCCCTACGTGTCCTGTTATATATTTCTGACACGGGATTAGATCCAACAGGTGTTCTGTAAAGTGTATCTGCCAGAAAAATCGGGAAATAAGGTATGGCTGTAGAAATGGCCCTTCCGTAACCACCGTCAAAACCAACAGGTACGTAATTTTGGTCAGTGAAGGTATAGGACAAATTAGTTGAAATTTTAAGAAATGAAAAAGGAGTATAATCCATATTAAGCCTTGCACTGTTTCTTCTGAAAATATCATTGATAAGAAACGAACTTTCATGGACGTTTGATAACCCGATATATGCCTTTAACTTTTGTGAACCCATACTAACTGAAAAATCATTAAAAGTTGAATAGCCAGTATGTGTGGTAGCATCCTGCCAGTCAGTATTATTTTTTAATGCGTCTGCTTCTGTATATCCACCCGGTAAAGCCTTTGTTGCAGGTGCACCAGTTGGGTTAAATTTATAATCATTGGCTACTGCTTCTTTAAACAATGTGATGTATTCCTCTGTATTTACCAATTCTGGTTTGCGGGTAATGTTCGATGCAGAAAATCTTGAGGAGAAACTGAATTGTGGTTTTCCTTTTTTACCACGCTTGGTGGTGATGAGTATTACACCGTTAGCACCACGAGAGCCATAGATTGCAGCTGAAGATGCATCTTTTAAAATTTCCAGGCTCTCTATATCTGCCGGGTTAATGGAAGAAAGCGGATTGGTATTAGCGGCACCAATGGTTGACCCTGAGTTAGGCGTGATGGGGATACCATCCACTACATACAGAGGCTCACCGCCTGCGGTGATCGATCCCGTTCCGCGAATCCGTATTACGGCACCTGCGCCTGCCATGCCGGTTGACTGTGTAACCTGTACGCCTGCTGCACGTCCCTGCAAGGCAGCATCAAATGACGAAACCGGTAGCGTTGCAAACACTTTACCATCAACCTTTGATATCGAACCAGTAACATCACGGCGGTTTTGAACACCATAACCCACCACTACGACTTCATTCAACGATTCGGTTTTGGATGTTAAAGTAATATTGAAATCAGATAACTGGCCGATTGGAACCCTTTTAACTTCAAATCCAACTGAAGATATAATAGCGGTATCCCTCCCTGATGCCTGCAATATAAACGCGCCTTTGGCATCTGTAGTGGCATACTTGCTTGAAGTAGCATTCACAATACCAACGGAGGCACCAATAACCGGCTCTCCTTTTTCGTTTAATACCTTACCTGTAATAGCCCTGTTCTGGCCACTTACTGACTGAAACATCAGAAGTGACAGGGACCAGAATAATAAAATGAGTACTGGGTGCAGTTTGCTTTTCATATGCAAGTTTTGATTAATTCAGGAAATGTTGTGTAAGCGGTAGGAATGACAATGGATATTGCATTGTCCCGTTTGGTATTCAGAAAATGATTAAGGAGTGTATTCAATACCTTAAATAAAGGCATAGTATCCATAAATGGTCTGGTCATAGGCAGTTTTACATTTTGGGAAAAATGTGGTACAATCGTTTTTTGGCTTGTGCTATTCGAAACTTTGAATTCGCATCCCGAATAGACATTTTTTTTTATACAAACCTTAATCCTATGGTCTCAAAATATTTTCACCGCGTCTCATTTTTAGATTAATGGTGATTCGGCAACTTGTTGTCCTATTTGTGCAGGACTAATCAAAATTGCAGTTGTTAAATGATGTTTTTTGATTTAGTTTAAATAAAAAAACCTACATATGATTTTATTTTACGTTATAATCTAATCGTTTTTTATCCGCTAACTGCTGGGGTGTTAATGCGGTGTAATTTAAAAAGCATATTAAACAATGAGAATAACTATATCCTGGAATAACAGCCAGACTATAGTGTCTCCACCGTCACCACTACCGGTTTACCATCCCAGATGAATGTTACCGTGGTATCATCTGTTATTTTATACCCTGTTTTTTTAGAAAAGGCTACCTTTTTTATTCTTTTTCCCGGAATCTCCAGCTGGAAGTTTTTCCCGCCATTCACCATATTCTTTGCAGAGATATCGATACGATGCGTATTGCCGGCACTCCTGGTTATAAAGTTCACGAGGCTGTATTGTTTTTTTGCCAATGAATTCGGATTCATGCCATCATCGTAAAACCATTCGGAGCTAACTTCCGTTTTGCTTCCGCTGTAATACTTTAGCAGAATATTTTTCCCGTCGTATTGATCGGTGTTGACAATTGTTGTAAGCATCGGTATAATACTTCCCGCTTTTACAAAAAGTGGTAAAACGTCTATCGGGGCATCTACCTCGGCGGAATCCTGGTAATGTTGTAAATCATTGAACCCGATCCAGTCACCTTTTGGGAATAATACTTTCTTTCGGGTCTGTCCTTTTACAATTACCGGAGCCACCAACATCTGACTGCCCCACAAATATTCATCATTGATATTTTCGAGACGTTTGTTCTCTCCATCAAAATAATTAACAGGCAACATCAACGGTCTTCCTGAAAGGGTGTTTTGATAAGCCATGGTATAATTGTAGGGTAGTAGTTGGTAACGGAGCTTTATATATTCGGTCACTCTCGTTCTTGTGGTATCATCCCAATAGATCGGCTCGGGAGCATAACCACCTCGGTTTGTTTCGGCATGTGTGCGCATCACTGGTGTAAAAGCTGCAAACTCAAGCCATCTTGAATAGAGTTCGCGGTCCATTACAGCCGCACCTGTAAATCCACCCGCATCAGAATGCATATAACCTACTCCGCTTAATCCCATGTTGACCATAACAGGTATCTGTGCCTTCAATCCTTCATAACTACGGTTGATATCGCCCGTCCAGGGAAAGGTTGAATAGCGTTGCATTCCTGCAAATCCTGATCTACTCAAAATAAAAACACGGCTCTGCGGAAAATCTTTGCGGTAACCATCGAACGCTGTTTTTATCCAGGTCATCCCATATAGGTTATGAACATCATTTTCCCGGCCTAAGGCATACACCAGGCTATCGGTGACTCTTTCCGGTTCACCTAAATCGAACCACCAGCCTGCTACGCCTTCCTTGATCCTGTCTCTATACATTCCCCAATAAAACTGTTGTGCTTCGGGTTTAAATATATCCAACAAGCCCGCTGCGCCTGCCCAGAACCTTGAAAATATGTGCGCCTGCCCATTACTGGTAATATCTGCAGCAAAAAGTTTATGGTCGTTTGCATACACAAAATTTTCAGATTTCTTTGTTATGTATGTTTCGCTGATGGGAACTACTCTTACTCCGCGTTTCTGTAAATTGGATAGCATCAATTGCGGATTGGGAAAGCTGTCGCGGCTCCAGTTTTGGTTACCCATAAAAGCTGCTTCTTTATACCAGTAAAGATCAAAAACTACACCATCGAGGGGAATACCTGCTTTCTGTGTTTCATCCACCACATTCATGATCTCCCTTTCAGATTTGTAGCCAAACCTGGAGGATATGTAGCCCATGACCCATCGCGGAGGCAATGGCTGACGCCCTGTTAAGTATGTATAGTTGCCGATAACAGACTCAGTAGAACCACCGGCGATAAAATAAAAACGCATACTTCCTGCAGTAGTGCGAAAGGTAACCCGGTTAGAATTTGTTTTGGCGATATCGAATTTGCTTTTTGCATAGTTGTCGATGTACAGGCCATAGTGTTTACTGGATACCAGAAAAGGGATCGCTGTATTGAGATTTGCCTGACCGTACCTATAACCGAAACGCGCCTGGTTATAATTCTCCAGGATCTGTCCTCGTTTATTTAGTTCTATGGCTCTTGAACCACCGCCATAGAAAGCTTCTTCATTCGTTGCTGTAAAATCCAGTTTTAGCTCGTCTTTTGATGAACCGTAGTTTTGGGCAGCCGAAAGTGTATCGCCTTTTTTATTGATAAAATAAATTGCCAGGTCTTTTTTGTCAACTACCACGCGCATCGTAGCAGTTGTTAACGAAACAATTACCCCGTTATCCTTGTATGTTGCCCTTGTATTTTCAGGTTTACCAATTGTTGAATAGCTAACAACATTTTGTGTGGGTTGCTTCAGGTAAGTCACTTCCACAATATCGGTGTTATATGGAACAATGCTGATATAGCCGTTAGTTGCTTTTACCATCAGTTGCTTACCGTTATAAGACGAGGAGACATAGCCGTTTAACGATGCAGATTCCTGTGCCATCGTTGAAGCAAATATTCCTAAGGATATAAAAATCAGGTGCAATTTTTTTTTCATGTAATTACGGGTTATAAGAAGTTAAATAAACATCGAACGTAAATCAATAACGCTGTTTTTTCATATTCATGCTTTAGCGTTTTGTAAGCAAATATGCATCTATTCTATTTCTCAAAAAGGCGACGGGAAGATCACCGCTACTGCCATAACAATGATACTATCCTCGCCTCCGCTTAACAACCAATAGTTGCTTACCAACTAAAGAAATATTCATGTTTACTACAACATTTAATGGACTTTATAATTCTCTTATCCAGATATTACGAAAGTGGATAGGTTCACTTGGATCACCGTGATCCTGTAATTTGATGGGACCTTTACCATGTAGCTTGTATCGGGGCAAACCAATGTATGGAGTATTACCCCTGATTGCTGTATGGTTTTGAAGCAGCACGCCATTATGAATAACCGTAATATAGCCGGGAGTAAAAAGGGTGCTGTCTTCTTTAAAACGTGGTGCCGCATAGATTATATCATAAGCGTTCCATTGTCCCGGTGCGTTTGTTGCGTTTTTAAGTGGTGGGGTCTGTTTGTAAATGCTTCCTGTTTGGCCATTTACATATGTAGTATTGATATTATTGTAATCATCCAGGATCTGCAGTTCATAAATGCCCTGCATAAATATACCTGAATTGCCACGCACCTGTCCTGCGCCTGTAATATTTGAAGGGATCATCCATTCAAGATGAAGTTGAAAATCATTAAATGTTTGTACAGTACTTATATCACCTGTACCTTTCTTCACAATCAATTCGCCATCTTTGACATCCCAGGAGGCTGGCGCGTTTCGTCTTCCTGTCCAATTAGAAAGATCTTTCCCATTAAAGAGAATGATTGCATCTGAAGGTGGGGTGAGAATAATACCAGTGCTGGGTTTACCAGACGACACTAATGGCACAGCTGGCGTGTAATACTCCGTTAATTCAGGAACCCATTTTGGTGGTGCAGATACTATAGCGGAGCCTGACTTACCAATTGGTGGCTGCGTTTGGGAATACACTTTTTGCGTTACAGCAATAGCAATCAACAATATAAAAAAGAAAAACCTGTTCATGGAAAATGGTTTTATGTTTTAACCTGAAATAATATTATAACATGATGACGAAAAAAATATAGTTAAAAGCCAAAGCGTTTATTGGGCAGACTGAACATACATTCAATAAAAAACAAACGGAAATGGGTTTTAGCTTGCATAGACAATCGTTTTGGGGCTATGAGAAAATTTGAGAAAAAACAGTATCCCATATCGGGAGTTGGTTCGATTAGCTAAGGAAGTTATTGTTTTCGGTTATAATCAATCATTGCGTTTCATTTTGTTTTCACTACGTCTCATTTTCACCTGATCAACTTTAAATATTCTGTTTGAAAGTATATTGTTGTGAAAATGGGCATTATCTTTAAGCCAATTGATGTTCTCAAGATCTGCCATATTACTACTTACTATACTGAGCGTTGCAAATTTGCTTCCCGCTCAATCTTATTATTTTAAAAACTTCCAGGGGAACAAAGGAATAGCAACCAATAACATTATCTGTATCACGCAGGACAAGAAAGGGTTTATGTGGTTTGGCGGCAGAAGAGGATTATACCGCTTTGATGGATACTCGTCGCGTGTTTTCAGGAACAGCTATCCTGATTCATCCGGTATTGGCAGTAACTCCATTTTGAGTTTGTATGAAGACCCCAATGAAACTCTTTGGGTAGGAACGAGTAAAGGAATTTACCTGTATGATCCGGTGAAAGAACTCTTCAAACCATTTAGTAAAGTTCCTCCCGGGCAGATATCCGCAATTCGCGCGGACAACGAAAAGAATATCTGGATCATAGGTAATGGCTTATTGTATAAATATAATTTTCTTCGTGGTACTGTGGAAAATTATGATGGTAATATCGCCAGCATCTGCATTTCAGCATCGGGGATTATATGGGCAGCAACCAACAATGGCATCTTAAAAAAATACAATCGTACGGATAACAATTTTGAAAGTTATAATCTTTCCAATTTCAGCAAAGATGGAGAGGTAAATGGTGTCCGTGATATCTACCCGTTGGAAGACAGCACGATCCTTGTGGGAACATTTGCACATGCCTATGCCTTTAATACGAAAACTCCAGGGCTTACGAATATTTTTAAGGACAACCCCGAGCTGAACCATGTGCAAGTGCATTCATTTATTCGCCACTCTGCATCAGAGCTTTGGATAGGTACGGAAACAGGCTTATACATTTATAATACATTAACCGGCAAAGGCAGGA
>CALPNW020000024.1 GCA_943325035.2 Sphingobacterium thalpophilum
ATGGTTTTGCAAAATGGAATTACTCAATAACTGTAAAAAATGCTAACGGTTTGCGTACGGTCATAATACCCGTTGTTGATACAGTAAGTAAAACACAATTGCTGATATTCGCTTACCAGACTACTCCTGAAAGAGTCTATTTTAAGCTAATCGGAAGAAATACTCTACAACCAAGGCTTCCGAATACGGGTAATATTTCTGGTACAAAATTCACTAAGCAAACGCTGATTGGACTTTTTGATAGTTTTGACAGAGCTATCACCGAAAGTAAAGCTAAGGGCAATACTGTATTTACAGTTACACGTCCCAATGCTATGTATGTATCATATACTTGTTGGTATTATACCTGGTCCTCAACGAATGGTGATTTTGGAATTTCCAATACTCAATGTAGCTATTCTTTAATTGTTACTCCAGAGATGATCTCAAATGTAGGAGAAGTGCAAAATATCCCACAGCCAGAAAACGGAGGAGGAAGTCCCTTTTCAGGAGGCACCACGCAAGATCCGTTAGATCAACTTTACAATTGTACGTGCGATTGTCTGGAAGATGATGCGATGGAGAGTTATTTAAATTCATTTGAACCTAAGTGGGGGCAATTAGGCGATTTGTCTGCCATTTTGCTTGAAATAGGTAAGGCAAAAGCGGCTAACTTAAATTATAACAGCGCTAGTTTCAAGGACAGGCTGGAAATTATTAAAAACTATTTTGATGCTAATCGATTTTTTACCAGAAATCAATATAATCAAATTGTGGATGAAAGCAATTCTAAAATAATTGATCGCTATATCTATACACTTGACAGGGGATGGTTGGATATGCACCACGTATTTTACAATATTTTTCTCGCAGAAAAATATTATGCATATGTCGCAATCGCCAGTACTTCAACAGGTGAATTGATTCAATGGCTCAAAGGTAATGAGTCGGGATATTCGTATGAAGATTTACCTTCTAATCAGGCAGGAATTGATTTTTATAAATTATATAATGCTCAGATCAAAAACGGTTCTATATCTTTAGAAAATGCAATGGCTGCTTTTTTGATTGGCATCAAAGCTACAGATCCTCCAAATGCGCCTAATTACTTGGTTATACCTCATGTAATTGATCAGTATGTGCCGTCTAATACATCGACAAAGGGGCTTATAGGGTATGATCTTCTGCAGAAAGCACTTGAATCCTTTTGCAAAAAATCCTCCTCTAGAAAAGCCGCTATCAGGCAGGCTCATCAAACTATTTTTCACTCAGCAAATAATTAATTATGCGACTTTCAATTTTTGCCTTGTGCTTTTTTTTGTTCGGATCCTCCTGCAGTCAGCTACCACAATATAGGTTCCAGCCATATATTAATGATCTTGACGAACTTTTTCACGCAGATTCGTCTAGAGAATGGTCAAACCAGCGATATAAACCTGAAGATGTTTTTGATATTAACTCGGCGGCTTATAAAAGGTTGACAATAGCTGGGATATTGAATAAAAATTCAAAAATTATTTTCTCTTCAATTGATTGCATCTCGATTATCAACAGTAAGCGTCACGCAAAATTATACATTGAACAAAAGGATTTTTCTGACACGGTAGTAATGTTCAACGGAAATGAAGGAAAGTTCGCTTGTGGCATTGATGGCATATACACAATGAATCAGGACGAATCAATTACAAGCTTACATATTTCAGTCTATAAAATTGATGCAGCAATGAATGTTTTTATAGTAAATAATTAAAAATATTACAGTACGTGGCAAATCTCTATATTTAATTTTTTATGACCGAGTAGGTTTATAAAAAGATCAGTGCAAGCGTAAACAGTATTCCTGCTATTGCAAAATACATTCCCTTTTTAAAAATAGTTGTTTTTGGGAGGAACATCCAGAAAGAGGATATCACAAAAAAGAAAAGGGATAGACCAAAAAAGATATTGAGATAATACAATGGCTGCTTGGTATTGGCCTTGTGTAATTTGGTGAGTTTATTCATGAGCGGAGGCAATTCCTTAGTGATGAATTTTGCTTCTCCTGTAGCCCGGTTATAAGTTCCCTGTTTAAAGGTGACAATACCATTGGCTTCTCCTAATATGGTCAGCTCTTTTATTTTTAATTCTTTGCCAATTTCTTCATTCTTTAAGTTGGTTGGAACTTTTCTTTCGTTCAGCTTTTCTGTTTTCAGAAAATCAGTTTCCCTGAATATCAATACAATTCCACTGATTGAATACACTGCCATGATACCGGCCAAAAAGAACCCCAGGTACCTGTGATATACCCTCATTTTCTGCTGTAGATTAACGCTCATCTTAGTTTTTTATTAAAATTAGCACTATCTGCTATCATAAATTGACACTTACTCACAATATTTTAATAAGGCCTTAAACACCTGCGCCCTTACCGGGCTGAGGTTATAATACTCTCCTTTGGCGGAAAGGCCTGTATGCTGGCGGTTGATCAGTAATATGACGGAGACATTGTATGCCGGAATAACCGCAATACTGGTACCAGTAAATCCGGTATGGCCATAAGTTCCTTCGGGTCCGTTTTTCAGTAAGGAGGTGGCAGGATCCATCATCCATCCCAATCCATTTGTAAAACTGTCTTTTGTCAGGAATTCCTGAATGGTTGCTGCAGCTATAAATTGTTTGCCTTTGTGGATGCCCTTATTCATCAGCATATCCACCAGTATCTGTAAATCACTGAGGGTGGAAAACAGACCGGCTGCACCCGATACGCCCCCGTTGGCATACCATGCATTGCCGTCATTAACCTCTCCTTCCAGCAGATAGTTCCTCCAGCCGTTCCAGCTTGCCGGATCAATTTCTTTTTTCCTGAACCCCAGGGAAGAATCATACACCATCCGCTTCTCGTAGGGATTGCCCAATGAGGTTGGCGCTATTTTTAAGGTATTCCCGTTCTTTAGTGGGTTGTACATCGTATGATGCATACCCAGGGGCAGGAATATTTTCTCCTTCACAAACAGATCGAGCGGCATTCCTGAAATTGTTTCTATGACCTGTCCGAGTATGGTGAATCCCAGATCGCTGTATTTTCTTTGTTTTCCGATTGAGTCGTTCAGCGGAAGATTGGCGATCAACTCGTAGGTATTCTGTTTGTTGGTGGAACGGTAATACATCGGATACCACTCTGGTATGCCAGATGAATGTGTCAACAGATGCCGAATGGTGATGGTTTTCTTTTCGGGCGTATCAAATGCTCGGATGTATTTGCTAACCGGATCATTCACCGAAAGCTGGTGATTGCCCGCCAGATACATGATAGCGGTGGTTGTACCTACTACCTTGGTAAGCGAAGCCAGATCAAATAAATGCGTGGTGGTCATTTTTTCTGGTGGGGAAAGTTCCTCTTTAAACTGATTGTACTTTTTGGCGTACCCGTAGGCCTGCTGGTAAATGGTTGTACCGCCTTGTCTGATTTGTATTGCGGCACCGGGGATCAGGTTTTTATCGGATTGCTGCTGAAGAATACTGTCGATTGTCTGAATCAATGCTGTTTGCCGCTCCCGGGTTGATTGCTTTATGATGGATTGTGTTTTACCCACTGAAACAGCGAGGATAACAAGCAGCATTGATACATAAAAATTTCGCATAGTTGATGACTTATCGGGCAATATATTCCTTATCCTGTATTTATTTGATCTTCAGTCTCCAGCCTGCATAAAGCATGCGCCCGTTCACCGGTCCCCAAACCATGGAAGCGTCGAAGTAAGGGCTAAAAGGCTGTGAGGCCGAAACTATTACATCCTGCTGAAAGAAATTGCCCAAATTTTCCGCACCTATATAAAAATCCATCGGATGTTTCTTACCCGTGGTTTTGCTGATCTGGGCACTCATTTGTACAAAATCGGGCGAGTAGTTGTTCAGCTGATAAGCAACCGGGTTATCCTGTGTATTGGGTATTCTTTTTTTGCCATTATAGGTAATGGTAAAATCAAATTTCCAGCTATTGAGCGTAGTGTAGTCTATACTCAGAAAGGCCCTGTTCCCAGAAATAAAAGGTCGTTCCAGCAGCGCTGTTCCATAAGTGGTCTTCACATCAAAATAGCGGTAAGCAATTCTAACATCCAGCTTGTTGGCAGGCACCACAGACAGTTCGGCCTGAAAGCTGTTGGAATAGGATTTGCCCTGCAGGTTATAGAATTTGATCTGCCGGGCATTTTCTACATCGGCTACTACCTGATTGGTAAAATCGTTTCTGAAAAAGTCGAAACTCAGTGAGGCATCCCGCTGAAATAACCTGAATTTCTGGTCTATGCTGATACCCTTGTTCCAGGCAATTTCCGGATTTAGTCCGTATGCTTTACCGGCATCAGGGGTAATGATATTTAATTGTCTGGCACTTACAAATACACCGGTATTTTCCGCAAAAATATTGGCTGTTCTCTGTCCTCTTCCGGCACTTGCGCGCACTACCGTTCCCTTTACCGGTTCGTACCGCATATTTAAACGGGGAGTGATAAATGTGCCGAATAAATTATTATGGTCTATACGAATGCCCGCCACAGCGCTGAACTTGTCGGAAGCGGCATAGGTATATTCAAAAAATCCACCGGGTACGATCTCCGTTCTTTTATAGTTGGTTGTTTTAAACGTTTCATCGTATTTGTCGTATTGAAAACTCAATCCGGTTCTGAACTTATGCGCAGTAGTTCCAATGATCGACTGATAGATCAGGTTACTGTAAAAGCTTTGCTGCTTTGCATTGTAGCCGGTAAGCCCAAAGTAGGAATTTTGTGTATGACTGATGCCGGCTATCTGCAGCCCTATACTTTTGTATACTTGCTGCGGAAATACATAACCGACTTTTGCGAATCCTTCGTAGCGGTCTGTATTGATTCCTAACCCATACTGGTTGGTGGTATTCTTGTCTTTTGCTTCATCAAAATTTACCTGCCCGCCGGTTTTCCGGTCGCTCATCACCTTCATGCCAAACTGTACCAGAAAGCCGTTGGCATTATCATACTTGTACCTGTTTACCAGGCTAAACTGATTGCCGGTTGGCAGATCCCTGAATCCATCTTTATTAAAGTCTATATTTTTATTGGTTAAAAAATTATCGTGCAGCAATAGTCCGGCCGACCATTTTTTATTCAGCTTGGTATTCAGGTTCAGGTTCAGATCTGTTTTGCCAAACTCATTGATATAAATATTCGCCAGCAGTTTTTCAGCGGTTTCCGGCTTCTTTAATTCCACGTTGATTTGTCCGGCAATACTCTCAAAACCATTGGCCACAGACCCCACGCCCTTGGTTAGCTGTATGGATTCGATCCAAGGTCCTGCAATGGAATTTAATCCCAATGGTGTTGCGATACCTCTCGGCCCCGGCAAATTTTCTACCGTAAGCTGTGTGTAATTTCCGCTCAGTCCTAAGAGTTGAATTTGTTTGGAACCCGTTACTGCATCATTATAGGAAACGTCTACAGAAGGATTGGTTTCAAAACTTTCACTCAGGTTACAACAGGCCGCTTTCAGCAATTCTTTGGATGTCATAACTTCTGTTCTGAACGGGCTGATGGTAGCAATATAACTGCTTCTTTGCGTGTTGCTTACCGTTACGTCTCTCAGCTGGCGGTTATTAGCCATTACTATTTTTAATTCGTTGACGTTGGTTACAGTAATAGTATCCGATTTATAGCCGGTATAGCTGATTACCAGTCGGCTGTTGGTGCCGGTATGATTGATCTGAAAATATCCCAGACTATCGGTTAAAACGCCTGTGTTATCGCCCAGCCAAACAATGCTTGCATATTGTAATGGATTGAACTTTCCCTTGTTACTGGCTTCCAGCACTATACCCCTGATCGTTTGCAGTTCCGGCGTTAATAGGTTATTGACATTTGCCGCTGTTGTGCCAGCCGGCATCATGTGCGGGGTGGTAACAGCTTCCCTGTAATGGCAGCATTCAGGCAATTCATTATAGGTCAGTTCTTTTGCTTTTCTGTTTTCGAGGTCATGGCCTGCAGCTACAATTCTGTTCTGTACTTTTTCGGGGGTAGTTTCTGATGGGTTATATACCAGTAAAAGTTGCTTGCTGTCTACATCCCATTCAGCAGATCTTACGCCCCTGCCTTTTGAAGCGGCTTCAATCCGTTCTTTACACATCACACATGCTCCGTATACTTTAAAACTAACTGAAGTATCTGCAGGGTTGTTTTTTTTGGTCTGCGCTTCCAGCCGGGTGGCTGAAAATATCAGGCATATCAATAAAATATAGTTGATCCTTTTCATCTTCATAAAATTTACAATACATATTCCCGGAGAGGGTTCTCCGGGAATAAAGTGATTTTGCAACTAGTGTGCTGTTTTAACCTCAGTTAAATCCATTCCGCACTTAGTACACTTACTTTTTTTGGTACTGGTTACATCTGCATGCATCGGGCAGGAGTACTGTTTGGTTTTGGTCAATGACATTTTGCATTTACCACACTTGTCTGTTGCAGTTCCGGTGATTTCCGGGTGCATCGGGCAACTGTACGCCGCTTTTTGAGTGCTGTCTGCTTTTGGTGTAGTTGCCTGGGCAAAACTGGTGAGGCTGATAAATGCAGCCATGAATAGCATGATCGCTTTTTTCATTGGTGTTGTTTTATTTTATGAGAATGATGAGAAGATGACAGATTGAATGAAAGCACAATAATGCAGCGTAGCTACATTGCTTTTAACTGTATTGAATAATTACAGATCAGATGCGAAAAACGCAGTTCAAAATATACACAGGAATGCCATGGTGCAATGGCGGAGGGTTGCTGTAATCAGCAATGGGGGTATGGGTTCCGGCTAAAGCAACTGCTTTGTATACCGGTGTTGAAAATTCGAAATCGCTGAAAAGTTTAACCGGTTCGGCGGAACTGCCGTTGCTGATATGGTTGTCTTTTACTTTAAAATATTTGTAAGTGGTTTTGCAGCACTTATCCATTTTTTTATCCATCCCGCATTTCTGGTCTGCTGTTTGCGTAAAAGCAATGCTGGTAGATTTGAGCTTGTTGCAGCAATAGAATTGTTTTACACTAAAGCCAAATGTGGCAGTAGTATAAATGCTGATCAACAATATCAGGATAATCCTTTTCACCCTGCAAATATACAGTCTTACACCCCTGATTTTGTTATCGTTATTATAAAACGGCTGTGTTCAACCCCTGAATGAGCATCTGCCCGGTTCCATTTTACTACCTGCTCTATTTACCGGCCATCCTTTATCTTCGCGCCATGGGCCAGAAAAAACTCATCCGTTTTGAAGCAATCAAGTCTTTTGCCAATGTGCTGGAATATCCGCAGGATAGGAAAGGTACTTGGAGCCATTTCTTTAATAATGACCACCCGCTGACCCTGGAATTGGCCTGTGGAAAGGGAGAATATGCGGTTGGGCTGGGCAGAATGTATCCAAACCGTAATTTTTTAGGAATAGACATTAAGGGAAACCGGATCTGGAGGGGGGCTAAAACCGCGCTGGAAGAAGGATTGACCAATGTGGCTTTTGTGCGTTCTCACATAGACAAGATCACCGATTATTTTGAACAGGGGGAAGTGGCGGAGATCTGGATCACGTTCCCGGATCCGCAGCTCAGGGGCTCCAGGTCTAAAAAAAGGCTTACCCACCCTCATTTTCTGCGGTTGTATCAGCAGATTCTTCAACCCGGTGGTCTGGTGCACCTGAAAACCGATAGTCCGAGATTATATCATTTTACCCTTGCTGTGCTCAACTTATTTGAACTGGAATTGTTAGAACATACAGATCATGTGTATTCAGCGGAAGGAGTGAAGCCGGAGCTGACCATCAAAACACATTATGAAGGGTTGGATATTGCGCAGAGCAGCAGAATTCATTATATCTGCTTTCGCATCAACCAGCCGTTGCCTAAAGAAAAAGATGTACTGTTAAAAACGTTATTCAGTGAACAAGAACCTGGTTGAGTCGGTAGATTTTTATTATGACACGGATGGCTATATGGTCTTTACCGAAAAACACCATTTAGACAAGGGGCATTGCTGTGGACATGGATGCAGGCATTGCCCGTATGAGTACGAGAGTGTGCCCGAGCCCAAACGGTCTGATCTGCTCGAGAAGAAAGGCTTTGCAGGATAGTGTATGTTGAATTTCATCCCCCTGATAATCCGTTCCCCCTATCAATAAAAGCTTCGTTCCATGCCGCCAAAAAGAAGTTCAGACAAGCTTAAAACAGTGCTTCCCAGCGGCGCTTCCGATATTTCTTTTTTTGAACAGGTATATGCAGTTGTTAAAATGATCCCCAAGGGCAGGGCTACTTCTTATGGGGCCATTGCCTCTTTTCTCGGCGCAAAATCCAGTGCCCGTATGGTGGGATGGGCTATGAATGCTGCTCATGGAATGCCGGATGTTCCGGCCCATAGGGTGGTGAACAGAAAGGGACTGTTGTCGGGCAAAATGCATTTTGCAACACCCACCCAAATGGAGGAGCTGCTGAAAAAAGAAAAAGTTAAAATAGCCGCTGACCAGATAGTGGATTTTGAAAAAATATTCTGGGATCCTGCTGTAGAATTATCTTGACTTATATTTGTGCCAATGAGTACGAAGCCAAATATACATACCATTCTGAGCCCAAGATTGCTCGATATCTATGACGTTTCTAACAGTATAGTGGTTATTATAGATGTATTTCGCGCAACTTCAACCATTGCAACTGCATTGTATAATGGCGCTACAAGGGTGATTCCGGTAGATTCAGTAGACAAGTGCATACAGATCGGTAAAAACACCGGTGGCATTACTGCCGGCGAAAGAGATGGTAAAATTATTCCCGGTTTGCAGTATGGGAATTCCCCTGCAGAATATCCCCGGGAATTTATTGCAGGCAAAACCCTGGTACTCACCACTACCAACGGAACCAGGTTGCTGCATATGGCATTGCAATGCGGTGCATCTGAAGTGGTAACAGGCTCATTCCCGAATATTTCTGCACTCTGTGATCATCTGCAGGCACAAAATAAAAATGTAATTCTTGGCTGCTCTGCCTGGAAAGACCGGTTTAACCTCGAAGACACTTTGTTTGCCGGGGCCGTGATCGACAAAATAAAACAGCATTTTACCATTCACTGCGATAGCAGCCTGATGGCTGAAAATATGTACTCCCTGCACAAGAATGATCTTAAATCATTTATCAGAAATACCACCCACTGGCACAGACTGTCTGAATACGGTCTTGAAAAGGACCTGGAATATTGTGTAACCCCCGATCAGGCCAATATTGTTCCGATTTACAGAGATGGAGACCTGGTTGTAGCATAGTTTCAGAGAGTAACAAACATTTCATCCACAATAGGAGTAAATCTCTTCTGAATTAGGTCTTCTTTCCTTTACTTTTGCAAATTGGTCTTTTCTGACTGATTCAATCGTATGGCACTACCGTATTTAGTAAAACATATATATAATAACGCAACAGAGGAAGTAATCCGCAGAGGGAAAAAGATTCATGCGCTGGGCAATGTTGAACTGATTGAACACGACGATCTCATGAGCAATGTGATCTTTCGGGTAAAAGATGATGGCTATGCCACTTTTTACAAAGTTCATATTTCCCAGTTCAAGGATCCAAAAACGCTCTCACTTCGTTGTACCTGTCCGTATAATTTATCGGAAGTTTGCCGTCATAAGGCCGGAGCACTTTTCCATTTGCAGGATATGCTCGATAAAAATCTGCTGGGTGATAAAGAAACCCTATACGATCAGAAGCATACGGTGGTCAAGATCAAGCTGCTGGATCTGAAGTTGTTCCGGATGCTGACTTCTATAGAAACCTATGACCAGGCCCAGGAATACCTGCGCAGCAATACTGCCAGTTTACTGGAAGCAAAAAATGAACGCGTTGTTGCAGAAGTAGATTTTGAAGGGAAGACCCAGCGTGTGGTACTCCAGAAAAACGAAGAAAGAAATTTTGACACCAGTTGTACCTGTAGCAGCGAAATAGCCCATCCGCTTTGTGTACACAAGACCATTGTATTTCTTCAGCTCTTAAAGAATCATGGTGCCGGGTACTTCGACAGTATCCGCAACTGGGACAAGGATAAAAATAAATTACTGGCTTTATACGGCTATACGCTGGATGATGACCTGAAAGGAAAATTTGAATTTACCTACACAGAAGGAAGACCTTTTTTGCGGGTGCTGGATACCTCTATTAAAAGGGTGGCGGTAAATCCATCGGTGGAAACAAGGCCCAGGCCGGTTGAAACAATGCTTACAGCTGCTGAATCGCTCGAGGAACCTGCACCGCCTACCATGAAAATGGGGTTGGTGATCACTACCCAGCAATTACAGTATCCATATACCCAGTTTGAAATCGTTCAGGGCGAAGCCGACGAAACCCAAAACAGTTATGTAACCAAAACGGCCAAACTGGATCTTACTAAATTCATCAATACAGAAGTGTTTTCTGAAGATGATAAAATGTTGCTGCAGCAGCTTCGTAAACTAATGCCTTCGGAGGTTAGCCGTTACCTGAACAGGAATTCCCCTTTCAGCGGAATATGGGAAAATATTATTCAGCAGCACGATGATGAGTTGCCCGAAGAAACAAGACACCTGATCAACGAATACCTGCATCCCAAGTTTAAAAAAATATTTGCAGAACTGCACAGCAGTCCGTTTGTATTTTATCTGCCTCCCAATAAAAGTTTTATCACTGCCAATCTGGAACAGGCCGCTTTGTCGGATCACTATATCAGTCCTGAGTTTGAGATAAGCTATAAAGGCAACCAGTATATTGTTGATTGCAGAATAAAACTGCCGCTGGCCGATCTGAATATCACAGACAATGCCAGTGATTCTCATTTTCTGTTTCAGTACCATCAGCAGTTCTTTATCTGGAAAAGGGCAGAGGATATTCTGCTGGTAGAAAAATTTCTGCCGGCCGGAAAAATGGTGATTGAAGCTGCAGACTGGTCTCACCGGTTAACTGAGTTCATACTTCCGCTCTCTAAAGAGTATGCAGTTCATTTTACCAATGTTAAAAAAGAAGAAATTAAAGATGCCAGACCCGAATTGAAAGTGATGCTGAAAGAGAAAGGGGAATACCTGCTCTTTCAACCCATCTTCAATTACAAAGGCTATGATGTAACCAGTACAGATAAAGAAAAAATCTTCTTTCCGATTGCAGATAAGTTGCTGGTGATACACCGCAATATGGCTGCTGAAAAGGAGCTGATGCAGCGCATAGAATCGCTTCACTCTGGTTTTGTAAAACCGCTGGAATCCAATGTACTTGCACTGAAGGGTAAGGATGTACTCAGAAATAACTGGTTCTTTCTTTTCATTGATGCCGTGAAGGAAATGAATATTCCGGTGTTTGGTTTTGAGGCACTCAAAAATTTCCGCTTCAATACCGCCAAGCCTTCCACTAAAATATTCATCAGCAGCAATACAGACTGGTTTGATGCCAAGGTAGAAATCCTGTTTGGTGAACAAAAAGTTACGGTGGAAGATGTTAAGAAAGCATTGGCCAATAAACAGCAGTTTGTTCAGTTAACCGATGGCACACTGGGTATTCTTCCGGAAGAATGGATCAAGAAATATTCTTTATTGTTCAGGGTGGGAGATGGCAAGGCCAATGAAATGAAACTGAGTAAGTATCATTTTAGTGTGATAGAGGAATTATACCTGCAGCGCAATGAAGAAGAACTGTTTTTTCAGCTGGAGGAAAAGTACGAACGCCTTCGCGACAATCATTCTATTAAACCGATACCTGCTCCGGAACACCTCAAGGCAATATTAAGGCCTTATCAGGAAAGTGGTTTTCAGTGGCTGAATTATCTGCGTGAAGTGCAGTGGGGCGGAATCCTTGCAGATGATATGGGTTTGGGTAAAACCATTCAGGCATTGAGTTTTCTGCATCATTTAAAAGCAGAGAATAAAACGCTTAAGGCACTGGTGGTATGTCCTACCACATTGCTGTATAACTGGCAGAATGAGATCAAAAAATTCACACCCGCACTTAGTTATTATATACACCATGGCGGGCTAAGGGTTAAAGAAGGGATCTCCGATGAAAATATAGATGTGATTATTACCACTTATGGTACACTCAGAAGTGACATCAAACAATTTGTAGAAGTGAAATTTGATTATGTGATCCTCGATGAAAGCCAGGCCATCAAAAATCCTTCCAGTAAGGTGACCAAAGCAGCATCGCTGCTGAAAGCAACCAGCAGACTCTGTTTGAGTGGTACACCTTTACAAAATAACACATTCGACATTTTTGCTCAAATGAATTTCCTGAATCCGGGCATGCTGGGAAGTATGGAATTCTTTAAGCAGGAATTTTCTATACCCATAGATAAGTTTGGAGAGAAAGTACAGAAAGATCATTTGCGTAAACTGTTGTATCCATTCATTCTCCGCAGAACCAAAGAGCAGGTGGCCAAAGACCTGCCCGAAAAACAGGAGATGGTATTGTTTTGCGACATGGGAGAAGAGCAACGCAGAATTTATGAAGCCTACCGGAATGATTACCGCGATAAAATTCTTGGAGTAGTAGAAAACCAGGGTATTCAGAAATCTCAGTTAACCATTCTTCAGGGTCTGATGAAACTCAGACAGATCTGTGATAGTCCTGCTATCGTTAAAGAAGAAGAAAGATTTCCGAATGTATCTGTAAAACTGGAAGAGCTGGGCAGGGAGATTACCGAAAATATCAGTAACCACAAGGCATTGGTATTCTCGCAATTCCTGGGCATGCTGGCGCTTATCAGAGAGAAGATGCAGGAGCTGGGGGTAGACTATGAATATTTCGATGGAAGCAGCACGATCAACGAAAGGGAACGTGCTATTCAACGTTTTCAGAATGACGATAATTGCAGGGTGTTTCTGATCTCTTTAAAAGCCGGTGGCGTTGGTCTGAACCTTACTGCTGCAGATTATGTATACATCGTGGATCCCTGGTGGAACCCGGCTGTAGAACAACAGGCTATCGACAGAACGCATCGGATCGGACAAACGAAAAATATATTTGCCTACCGGATGATCTGTACTGATACCGTAGAAGACAAAATTCTTAAATTGCAGGAACGCAAACGTATTCTTGCCCGTGATATAATTACGGATGATGAAGGCTTTGTAAAGAGTCTTACAAAAGAAGATGTGGAATATTTGTTTAGCTAAACACAAAATCTATGAAACCGCTATTTTCCCGCTGGACCTATATACTCCCTTTTTTAGGATGGGCTATTTACGGCATTCATGAATACATTCAATGGGCGCCTTTTTTTCTTGTATTAACAATGGCGATCATCGGATGCGTGTTAAGCGCAGTTCATCATGCCGAAGTGATTGCACACCGCATAGGTCAACCTTTTGGTACACTGGTACTTGCATTGTCTATCACCATTATTGAAGTATCGCTGATTATTTCCCTGATGGTCATGGATGGTCCGGATGCTTCTTCGCTTGCCAGAGACACCGTATTTGCTGCAGTAATGATCATATTGAACGGAATGATAGGACTGAGTATTCTGGTGGGCAGTATTAAGTTCAAAGAGCAGTCTTTTGGTCTTCGGGGAATCAGTTCGGCACTCACCATATTAGTGGTTATTTCTGTACTGACACTGATACTTCCTAATTATACGGTATCCATTCCCGGCCCTTTTTATACCAACAAACAATTGTTTTTTGTTGCCATTACTACCATTGTGCTTTATCTGACTTTTCTGCTGGTTCAAAACTTCAGGCATAAAGATCATTTTCTGGATGTGGACGAAACGGAGAAAATAGTGGAAGAGAAACCTTCTATGAAACAGGTGAGGATGAGTATGCTGATGTTGTGTGTATGTTTGGTTGGCGTAGTCTTTCTGGCTGAGTCCCTTTCTCCGGGTCTTCATTATTTTGTGGAGTCTATCGGAGCACCTATTTCTCTGGTAGGTGTTATTATTGCCTGTGTGATATTATTGCCCGAAGGGATTTCTGCCTTTAAGGCAGCTCAAAAAAATCAATTGCAGAAAAGTCTCAATCTCTCTATCGGGTCGGCACTTGCCAGTGTTGGGTTAACTATTCCGGTGGTGGCGCTGGTGTCTATATATACAGGGATGCCGCTTTCTCTTGGGATAGATGCAAAGTCTACACTCTTATTTATTCTTTCTCTTTTTGTAATCAATCTCTCGCTGAGTACCGGTAAGACTACCATCATACAGGGGATGGTATTGCTGATTATTTTCTCTGTATATCTTTTTACAACTATAGTGCCATAGCTGTAGAAATGTATTCCATAATTGATTTCTCCTTTTTATTAATACCCTTCACCGATTTTTAGCAGATCCTTTCCGTTTACACAATAGCTTGCTTACTCATTCAGTTACGCAGGGCACATTACAGTGGATCTGTTGTGTATTTAATTAAGTGAAAAGGATTATGAAAAAATTACTGACAGGACTTGTTTTTTTGCTGGTACAGGGCCATTTGAGTGCACAAAACACGGGTACGCTGAAGGGCAAACTGATTGATACGCTGGGCAAACAGGTATTGAAAGATGCTTCTGTTACATTGCTGGATGCCAGAGATTCTACACTGGAAGTATTTGCTTTGTCTAAACCGGACGGCAGTTTCCTGCTTGAAAATATCGGCATGGGGGATATGCTGCTGCAGGTAAAATTTCAGGGCTACGAACCCTTTTCTAAAAAAATAACTTTTTCAAAAACAGACTATAAAAAAGACCTTGGACTGATATACCTGAATCTGGCAGCCAATGATCTGGGCAATGTAACGGTTACCCAGTCTCCGATCACCATTAAAAAAGATACGGTAGAGTTCAGCGCATCTGCTTTTAAAACAAAGCCCAATGCCGTAATGGAAGACCTGTTGAAAAAGCTTCCGGGTGTTCAGGTAGACAAGGATGGTGGGATCAAGGCACAGGGCGAACAGGTTCAACGGGTATTGGTAGATGGGAAACGATTTTTTGGTGACGACCCTAAGCTGGCCACCAAAAATTTACCCCCCGATATGATTGATAAAATTCAGGTATTTGATGCGTTGAGTGATCAGAGTGCATTTACCGGATTTGATGATGGCAACAGGATCAAAACTATTAATATCACTACTAAAAAAGATAAGCGCAAAGGCAATTTCGGACGTGCTACAGTTGGTGCCGGTGGGAATGCGAATGAGGGGCTTTATGATAACAATATTAATCTGAGTCATTTTAACGGAGATATGCAGCTGACTTTAACCGGGCAGGCTAATAATGTGAACAAGCAGAATTTCAGTGTACAGGATATGCTCGGCTCGTTGGGTGGCGGAGGAAATGCAGGTGGTGGTGGCAGAGGTGGAGGAGGTGGTGGAGCTGTTGCCGGTGGTTTACTTGGAACCGGAAGCGGAGGGGGGATTGTAAATACCTTGGCCGGTGGATTGAATTATAAGGATGTGTGGAGCAAGAAAACCCAGGTTTCCGGAAGTTATTTTTTCAATGACCAGAAAACATACAGGGATCAGGACAGCTATACACAGAACCTGATTCCCGGAAGTCCGGATTCTTCCATTTTCAATAAACAAATCCAAAACACGGTTACCAACAATCAGAATAACAGAATCAATTTAAATATTGAACACCAGTTCGATTCATCCAACTCGCTGATCATCCGCCCCAATATCAGCTTTCAGCATACCGATTCACAAACAGATCAAAATACAGTATCTACTAAGGGCTCTGCAAAAATGCTGAACAATTCAACGGGTTCTTTCAACCGGGTAAGTGATGGCTATAATGCAAGTATTGAAGCAACGTTCCGGCATAGGTTTACCAAAAAAGGCAGAACTTACTCCATTGCATTCAATCCGGGAAGAAGCATCAATGAGGGCACTACTGCCAACCAATCTGTTAATGCTTATTTCAATACGGCTTCTCCTTATTCAGATACCATTAATCAGCGTGGCATCACCAATAGGGATGCGAATACATTCAGTACTACTTTGTCTTATACCGAACCTATTGGCAAAAATCAGATGCTGGAATTCAATTATAGCTATAACGCCAATATCAATAACTCCGGAAACAAAACCTATAATTTCAATAAAACAAGCAATCAGTTTGATGTGGTAGTACCCAATCTTACCAATGAATTTGAAAATACTTTTATAGCCAACCGGGTAACCCTGAACTATCGATTGCAGAATGCCAAATACAATTTCAGTGTTGGGACCGGCGTGCAGTCGGGAGATCTTACCAGTAAAAATATTTCCAAAGACAGTGCTATACAGCAGCATTTTGTGAATTTCTTTCCTACTATGAACTTCAGGTATGATTTCAGCAAAACAACCAATCTCCGGATTTTTTATAATGGAAGAACAGGTCAGCCCAGCGCAAGCCAGTTGCAGCCGGTGATTGATAATTCCAACCCGCTGAATATTAGATCGGGTAACCCGGAATTGAAGCAACAGTTCATACACACATTCAGGATCATGTACAATTCATTTGATCTTTCTTCCCAGAAGCTGATATTTGCCACTATCAATGCCAATTTTACGGATAATGATATACAGAATGCCACTACATTCCTTCCTAACGGGGCACAGTTTACCAAACCGGTTAATTTAAACGGTACGTATAACATCAACGGTTTTTTAAATTATGGGTTCCCATTAAAAAAGCCAAAGAGCAATATCAATTTATCCCTGAATGTTGGCAGAACGCAAAGCCAGACACTGGTTAATACACTGAGCAATTATACCAGAAATACATCGGCTGGGTTCAACGCATCCTGGACTACCAACCTGAAGGATAATTTTGATATGAACTTCTCCTCCAATTCTAATTTTACTTTTGCCCGCTATTCATTACAGCCCAGTCAGAATGGAGATTATTTTACGCAAACAATTTCTGCAGAGCCTACTTATTATTCTAAAAGCGGATGGGTGATTTCTTCGGATTTCAGCTATATAAAAAATACCGGCAGAACGGACGGCTATAATACAAGCATTCCTTTATGGAGCGCCAGTATTGCCAAACAGCTATTCAAGAAAAAGGAAGGAGAGATCAAATTCTATGTATTTGATCTGCTTAATCAGAACGTAAGTGTTACCCGTAATATTACCGGAAATACCATTCAGGATGTATCTACCCGGGTACTTACCCGCTATTTTATGATCAGTTTCACCTACAATCTCCGCAGGTTTGGGGCACAGGGTCCGCAACAGCGCAATCCAATGATGGAGAATATGTTCCGGGGGAACAGGCCTTCCGGTGGTAATATGATCAGAAATTTCAGGGGATAGGCAGCAAAACTACCGTTAGGGCAGAATCTTACGTATTTCCCCGGAAAGTATCATATGTACCGCAAAAACGTTAATTTTGCATCTCTTAATTAAAGATGAGCATAACAGGTACATACAATTTCATCACAACCAACCGTTTGCATTCTGCGGAACAGGTGAGGTTTCCTTTTGTCGTATTGCCGCGACCTCGACGCGGTTTCTGATAGGACGAGCAACTGGCCCTTGCCCCTATCAGTGGAAATTTCCCCGAAACTGTATTAGTTAGCGCGCGCCCCCAATCATTTTTTTAATTTTAAGTACGTTGGAACAGCAAATCATTGTTCGTGTAGCAAATAGTAATGATACTCATTACGCCAGGGTAATAACCGATGAAATGGAATCTTCTGCAAAAGCCCGGGGAACCGGTATTGCCAAGAGAAGCCCTGAATATGTAGCCCAAAAAATGGAGGAAGGAAAGGCCGTAATAGCGCTGGAAGCCAATGGAGAATGGGTGGGATTCTGTTATATTGAAGTATGGGGCCATGAGCAGTTTGTTGCCAATAGCGGACTCATTGTATCTCCAAAGTACCGTAAGAGTGGTACTGCCAAACAAATCAAACAAACCATTTTCAATTTATCGCGGAAAAAATATCCCACGGCTAAAATATTCGGATTAACCACCGGGCTGGCTGTAATGAAGATCAATTCGGACCTGGGATACGAGCCGGTAACTTACAGCGAACTAACCGATGATGAAGAGTTTTGGGCAGGTTGTAAAAGCTGTGTGAATTATGATATTCTGATGAGTAAAGACCGGAAGAATTGTATGTGTACGGCCATGCTGTACGATCCTGCAGATCATTTTGAACCAATAGAAACTTCAGCCGAATTCAAACAGAATTCAAAACTGTATGAAAGATTCATGAAAGTGAAGCAGAGCAAGCTGATGAATCTGTTCAGAAAGAAAATATTGTTCAGTAATTTTTTTAATTTTTAATCCGGAAGAATATGGAAAAGAAGAAACTGGTACTGGGATTCAGCGGTGGATTGGATACTACTTATTGTGCACTGTATCTTACTCAGGACAGAGGATTTGAAGTACACAGTGTGATTGTAAATACCGGTGGCTTTACCGATGCAGAACTGGAACAGGTAGAAAAACATGCCTATTCTCTGGGTGTAAAAACGCATACTACTATTAATGCGGTTAAGAGTTACTACGACCGGATTATTAAATACCTGATTTTTGGCAATGTGCTGAAAAACAATACTTATCCTTTAAGCGTGAGTGCCGAAAGACTAAGCCAGGCGGTACATATTGCAGAACATGCACAGAAAATGGGTGCAGTTGCAGTTGCACACGGAAGTACAGGTGCAGGAAATGATCAGGTACGTTTTGATATGATTTTTAATATCATGATTCCGGGTGTGGAGATCATTACCCCTATCCGTGATCTTAAACTCAGCAGAGAAGCAGAAATCAGTTATCTGAAAGAAAAAGGCGTGCAGATGAACTTTGAGAAAGCGGCCTACTCCATTAATAAAGGACTTTGGGGAACAAGTGTTGGCGGAAAGGAAACATTGAATTCCAAAGGTATTTTGCCAGAATCTGCCTGGCCTACCCAGGTCACCAAAAATGGTACCGAAGAGTTAATCGTCCGTTTTGAAAAAGGCCAGATCACGGGCGTGAATGGTCAGCAGTTTAATCATCCGGTTCAGGCTATACAATATATTCAGTCTATAGCCGGCGGATATGGAATTGGAAGAGATATTCATGTAGGTGATACAATCATTGGCATAAAGGGTCGTGTAGGTTTTGAAGCGGCTGCCCCGATGGTTATTCTGAAAGCACACCATGCACTGGAAAAACACGTTTTAACCAAATGGCAGCTGAGCTGGAAAGACCAGCTGGCACAGTTCTACGGAAACTGGCTGCACGAAGGACAGATTATGGATCCGGTAATGCGCGATATTGAAGCATACCTCGAAAATTCTCAGTCTCAGGTTACCGGAGAAGTATTCGTTCAGCTGAATCCTTATCGTTTTCAGATCATTGGAATTGAATCTCCATTTGACCTGATGAGTAGTAAGTTTGGAAAATATGGTGAAATGAACACGGGATGGAGTGGAGAAGATGTTCGCGGTTTTTCAAAAATATTCGGCAACCAAACCATGATTTATCACAATATTAAATCTTCTGCTAAATGATACAAGCAGGAATTGCAGGTGGTGCCGGTTATACCGGAGGGGAACTGATCCGTTTACTGATCAATCACCCGGGCGTAAGCTTGTCATTTGTACACAGCAGCAGTAATGCAGGGAATCATTTGTACAAAGTGCACGCAGATCTACTGGGAGAAACTGACATGAAATTTTCTGCTGAGCTGAACCATGATATAGATGTTCTTTTTCTTTGTGTAGGTCATGGGGATGCAAAAAAATTTCTTACCCAGAACAGTATTCCTGATTCGGTGAAAGTGATAGATCTTTCTCAGGATTTCAGACTGGCCGATAAAGCTGTTTTTGGAAACAGGCAATTTGTGTACGGCCTTCCCGAATTAAACAGGTCCGCAATTCAGGCAGCAGATAATATTGCCAATCCGGGTTGTTTTGCCACTGCTATTCAGCTGGGATTATTGCCGCTGGCTTCTGTTGGTATTCTGGGAGATGTATATACCACAGGTATTACAGGTTCAACCGGTGCAGGACAAGGATTAAGCAACACCGCTCATTTCAGCTGGAGGGCCAATAATATTCAGGCATACAAATCACTCGCGCATCAGCATATATACGAGATCACTCAATCGGTTAATCAGTTGCAAAAAGAAGATCCGCTTTCATCTTCAGGGGAAGGACGTGGTGTTCGGTTTGTTCCGTGGAGGGGAGATTTTACCAGAGGCATTTATGTAAGCTCCATCATTGATTGCGGATTGCCATTGGAAGAAGTAAAGAAAATATACAGCGCTTATTATGCGGATGCCGCATTTACGCACTTCAGTGAAAATATGATTGATCTGAAGCAGGTAGTCAATACCAATAAATGTCTGGTACACGTAGAAAAAGAAGGCGATAAACTGGTAGTACACAGCACCATTGATAATCTGCTGAAAGGTGCCAGCGGACAGGCAGTTCAGAATATGAACCTGCTGTTTGGATTAGAAGAAACAACCGGGCTGAAATTAAAGGCCAATTATTTTTAGACTATGAAATTATTTGATGTATACCCGTTAAACAATATTGCTATTACAAGAGCACTGGGCTCTTATGTGTGGGACGAAAACGGAGTACAGTACCTGGTTATGTATGGTGGGCATGCAGTGATTAGTATTGGTCATACCCATCCGCACTGGGTTAAGCGGATAGAAGCGCAACTGGAAAAAATAGCTTTTTATTCCAATTCTGTGATCATACCCCTTCAGCAGCAACTGGCCGATAAACTGGCGCAGGTGAGCGGCAAAGACGAGTATCAGCTTTTTCTTTGTAACAGCGGCGCGGAAGCGAATGAGAATGCACTTAAACTGGCTTCGTTTCATACGGGCAGAAAAAAAATAATCGCTTTCAGTAAGTCTTTTCATGGAAGGACTTCACTGGCAGTTGCAGTAACAGACAATCCGTTGATTATTGCACCGGTAAATGAAACCGACAATGTGATCTTTCTGCCCTTTAATGACGAAGCTGCATTGAACAATTGTTTTCAAAAGCACGGCGATGAAATTGCTGCGGTGATTACGGAAGGCATTCAGGGAGTTGGTGGAATCAATATGGCAACTGATTCATTTTTACAACTGATCAGAAGTTTATGTGACGACCATGGTGCTGTATTCATTGCGGATAGTGTTCAGTGTGGTTATGGAAGAAGCGGACAATTCTTTGCGCATGATGCTGCCGGAATTCAGGCAGACATTTATTCGATGGCAAAGGGGATGGGCAACGGATTTCCGATTGGGGGGATTTTAATTGCACCTCATATCAAATCCAAACACGGAATGCTGGGAACCACTTTTGGTGGAAACCATCTTGCCTGTGCCGCTGCACTGGCTGTATTGGAAGTAATTGAACAGGAGAACCTGATCAGTATGGCCAAGCAAAGAGGCATGTACATCATGAACCAGTTAAAATCAATAGAAGGTATTGAGAATGTTCGTGGCAGAGGCCTGATGATTGGGTTTGATGTACCTGAAAACCTGAAAGGACTTAAGAAGAAATTACTGGAAGATCATAATGTATTTACAGGAGAAGCAAAGCCCAATGTAATAAGGCTGCTCCCTTCACTTGCATTGTCCAGAAAACAGGCCGATGAATTTTTAGACGCTTTGAAAGAATCAATTCAGGAACTTCAGGAAAAACCAGAATAATATGCAACAGTTCATTTCAGTTAATGATGTAACCAACATTAATGCGCTGGTTAAAAAAGCGCTTGCTTATAAAAGCAACCCATTCAAGGATCAGCATCTGGGGAAAGGCAAACGCATTGGTTTATTATTTTTGAATCCGAGTTTACGAACCAGACTGAGTACACAGGTAGCAGCCTCCAATCTGGGAATGGAAGCCATTGTATTTAATGTAGACAAGGAAGGCTGGGCACTGGAGTTTGAAGAAGGTGCTATTATGAGTGGAAATACAGTAGAGCACATTAAAGATGCCGCACCAATTCTCGGACAGTATTTTGATGTGCTGGCTATCAGAACCTTTCCGGCACTTAAAAATAAAATTGATGATTACAGTGAAATGTTTATCAGTCAGTTTATAAAATATGCAGGAGTACCTGTAATCAGTCTGGAGAGTGCAACATTGCATCCGCTTCAGTCTTTAACAGATATCCTTACCATACAGGAGGAGATGAATATGCGCCAGGCGGAGTTTGCAGGGCGGAGACCTAAAATTGTACTGACCTGGGCACCCCATGTAAAACCACTTCCACAATGTGTGGCCAATAGTTTTGCGCAGTGGGTGAATGCCTGGGAAGAAGCCAGTTTTGTGATTGCGCATCCGGTTGATTATGAGTTGAGTGATCAGTTCACCAAAGGGGCAACCGTTGTTCATAATCAGGAATCTGCTTTAAAAGATGCAGACTTTGTATATGTAAAGAACTGGAGTACTTATAATGATTACGGCAAGATCTATGAGAATGATCCTGCCTGGATGATGACCAATGCAAAACTGGAAGCAACCAATAATGCCAAAGTGATGCATTGTCTCCCTGTAAGGAGAAATGTAGAACTGAGTGATGAAATTCTGGATGGTACGAATAGTCTGGTAACCCGTCAGGCAGGAAACAGGGTTTGGGCTGCCCAGTCTGTACTGTCTGAAATTTTAAGTTCCGGCAAATAATAATTTATGCAAAAGCTGACTGTTGTAAAAATAGGCGGAAATATAGTGGATGATGAAGAAGCACTTTCATTGTTCCTGCAGTCTTTTGCAAAAATAGAAGGGCATAAAATTCTTGTTCACGGCGGCGGCAAACTGGCTACCCGTTTGGCAGAAGCGATGGGGATTAAGCAGCAACTGGTAGATGGCAGAAGAATTACCGATGGGGAAACACTGAAGATCGTTACCATGGTGTATGCGGGCTATATCAACAAAAATATTGTGGCACAATTGCAAATGAATGATTGCAATGCCATCGGGATAAGCGGTGCAGACGGCAACGCGGTGAAAGCACATAAAAGGCATACCATTAATGCAACTGGTAATACGATTGATTACGGATTTGTTGGCGATGTGGATGCTGTTAATGCGGCATTCATTAAAAACTTACTCGATCAGCAGCTTACTCCTGTAATGGCGCCCATCACCCATGACGGCTTGGGACAGTTGTTGAATACCAATGCAGATACCATAGCCCAGGAAACTGCTGTGGCAATGAGTTCACTATATGCTACCACACTGATTTATTCTTTTGAAAAATCAGGTGTATTGCACGATATCAATGATGAGAATTCTGTAATCAGCAAAATTCGGCCAGGCGACTACCTGGAACTGAAAACAAAAGAATTAATATTTGCCGGAATGATCCCGAAGCTGGACAACGCTTTTTCGGCTATTAACAAGGGAGTTTCAAAAGTAATTATTGGTA
>CALPNW020000025.1 GCA_943325035.2 Sphingobacterium thalpophilum
CGGGGGTAAGCTGAATTTTTATTCTAGCTCCTGATGGTAATACGGCATTCGCAGACAACCCGTTATACTGCGCAAGCTGACGGGGTGTAAATCCATACATACGGCCAATGGCGGATAGTGATTCTTTTTCGGCAACTGTATGTACAACAAAGCGGTCTCCGGAAATGCCCATCGCTACCAGCTTATCCTGGGCATGCAACAATGAACAACAGCCAATCAACAGGAAGAAGAGTATTTTTTTCAAATCCATGGATTATAGTATGTAAAGTAAAGTTACTCTTTTAATATTCTCCATTCTGCGGGATAGTAATTATTGATTCTGTTGGGTAAAACTTTAACCCAACCCAAACAAAGTCCCTGGTATTTCAGCAAACACCACCCCTTGGGGGCCTCCAGCTGCAGTTCTTTTCTGCGCAGGTATTGCAAGGCCTGATCAATACTTACTTCAAGAGCCGGTAATGCCTCCTTACCGAGAACCGAAACGGCCAGTTCGTGGGAGGGAATCAGGTCCTTCCCTTTGGGCGTTCCAATCTCAATGCCCGCCTTTTTAATGTATAGTACGGCGGCCAATTGCCGGAGAGAGGAGAAATATGCTGTGGGGAACAACCGTATCGCCTCATTTTGTTTGAAACAGGTAAACCCATCCGGTACCGGATAAAAAGAGGTGAGGCAGTCCATTTCTGAACGGGAAGGGATGGCCAACACGGTTTCCTTTAATTTCAGCGGAACGGCTTCCATTGATTTTTTAAAAGCTGCAATAAAAAAGCCCTCCCCTTTAAGCAGATTTGGATAGAACCGGAACCCGGGTGCCTTGCTTTTCTGGGCCGTCGTACGAACGATGTTCCATTCGGGAGGAACAGTAAGATCCAGCGGCTGCATCTCCATATCAGTAACCAGCCAGTCTGCAATCTGTTCATCCTCCGCAACAGAATAAGAACAGGTGGAGTAAATCAATAGCCCATCTTCCTTTAAACAGGGCAATATAGCAGATAAGATACGCTCCTGGCGCTGGCTGCAATGCAACACATTTTGTTCACTCCATTCTTCTATGGCAGAAGGATCTTTTCTAAACAATCCACTTCCGCTGCAGGGAGCATCTATTACAATAACATCAAAATAGCCCTGCAGTTTACTGAAATGATCCGGATCATTATTGGTTACAATTACATTGGGCTGCCCCCATTTGGTTATATTTTCTACGAGAACGGACGCTCTCGATTTAATCACTTCATTGGATACTACCAGACCGTCGGAAAAAAAGGCAGATAGCAGTGTACTTTTTCCACCTGGTGCTGCACATAGGTCCAATACTTTTTTATTCGCAGTTGCCGGACCTGCATGCTGCTCCAGTACATGCCATAAAAACATGCTGCTTGCTTCCTGCACATAGTAACCACCTGCATGAAAAACCGGATCAAAAGTAAAGGAAGGCCGTTTGGTTAGATAATACCCCTGTTTACACCAGGGAATTTCTGCCAGATAGGATTCCTTTAAGGAGGAGGCATTTTTGAATGGATTAAGACGGATGGAAACCACCTGTTCACCAGACTGATGAACAGCTTCAAAACCAGCATGGTCAAACCCTTCAACGCCGGCAAGTGAATTTAACAGTGATTCGGGTAACTGCAATTGATGAAGGAGATTATAGGTTTTTAATTTCAGCTACCAGCTTTTGTAAAGCCTGCTTGGCATCGCCAAACAGCATAGAAGTTTTGGGCTGAAAGAACAATGCATTTTCAATACCTGCATATCCCGGCTTCATACTGCGCTTGTTTACAATAACAGTTTTAGCCTGTTCAACTTCTAAAATCGGCATGCCATAAATAGGAGAAGCAGGATCTGTTTTAGCTGCAGGATTCACCACATCATTGGCCCCGAGTATCAATACCACATCGGTAGACTTAAAGTCATCATTGGCCTGTTCCATCTCCATCAGCTTATCATAATCCACATCGGCTTCTGCCAGCAATACATTCATGTGTCCGGGCATTCTTCCTGCAACCGGGTGAATAGCATATTTTACTTCAACCCCTTTTTCTTCGAGTAGTTTTTCCAGTTCATGACAAACGTGCTGCGCCTGGGCAACCGCTAAACCATATCCCGGAACAATAATTACTTTGTTGGCATAGCTCATGCATACAGCTGCATCGCTCAGGGAAATTTCCTTGGAGCTTCCTGTTATTGCCTGCTGAACTCCGGATGCAGTTGCACCAAAAGAACCAACCAGTACATTCAGTAAACTCCGGTTCATTGCCTTGCACATCAGAATAGTCAGCAGTGTTCCTGCAGCTCCTACCAGAATACCACCGGTGAGCATTACCTGATTATCATATAGAAATCCTGCACAGGCTGCAGCAACACCTGTGAATGAATTCAATAAAGAAATAACAACCGGCATGTCTGCACCACCAATCGGAAATACAAATAAAACACCGTATAATAATGCTGCTACAAATACAACATAAAACAAATAATAATTAGCAGGATTCAGATTAAAGATCAGGTAACCCGAAAGCGCAATGGCAAAAACAAAAAGCAGTATGTTAAAGACCTGCTGACCTTTAAAAGAAAAATCTTTCACCGTACCATTTAATTTACCCCATGCAACCATGCTCCCTGCAAATGAAACGGAACCAATTATCAACCCTGCAAAAATACTCAGGTAGGTAGCATAAGGGGTTCCACCTTCTACTGCAGAATTCAGCGTTGTAATGTGCTTAAACTCAATGATGGAAATCAAAGCAGCGCAAGCTCCTCCCATTCCGTTGAATAAGCTAACCAGTTCTGGCATGGAAGTCATTTTCACTTTCCTGGCAGCAAGGGTTCCAACGATTGTTCCAATTACCAATGCAGCAAAAATCCATCCATAGTTATGAAGGCTTGTGCCATTTTCCTGGTATAGAAAAATAGTTCCGAAAATAGAAATAGTCATACCTGCAGCAGCTATGAGATTCCCTTTACGGGCAGTCTCCGGATGCGAGAGCATTTTCAGTCCTATAATAAAAGTAATTGACCCTATCAGGTAACAAAGCGTAAGCAGATTTAGTTCCATTGTTATTTTTTCTTCTTAAACATTTCGAGCATTCTGTCTGTAACCACAAACCCACCCACTACATTGAGCGTTCCCAGTACCACCGCTAAAAAACCAATCATCAGTGCAGCATAATTACCAGGTTCTACCCTGCCCATTACAATGATTGCTCCAATGATTACCACACCATGTATGGCATTGGCCCCACTCATTAAAGGAGTATGCAAAACACTGGGTACCCTTCCGATAACTTCAATTCCCAGAAAAACAGAGAGAATCACGATATAAATAATTCCAATATGCTGGTGCAAATAACTCAGGATTAATTCCATATAAGCGGTTAGTGTTTATCTATTTTATTAAATCGGCAACACGGGCATTTGTAACAGCCCCATCATGTGTTATACAGCAGCCTTTTACCAGATCATCTTCGAAATTCAGATTCAATTGTCCTTCCTTATTAATGATGAGCTGTAAAAAATTCATCACGTTCTTTCCATACATTTTGCTGGCATCCCAGGGCATTTCTGAGGGCAGCTGGCTGTTTCCAACCAGTGTTACCCCATGCAATTGTATGGTGTCATTATTTTTTACACCAAATACATTTCCACCTGTAGATGCTGCCAGATCTACTACTACAGATCCGGGTTTCATGGTAGTAAGCATTGCCTCAGTAATTAATAATGGAGCCTGTTTTCCCTGTAACTGGGCAGTTGCAATAATGATATCCGATTTGGCAACAGATTCCGCCAAACGGGCCTGTTGTTTTTGTTTAAACGCTTCTGTTTGTTCAACTGCGTATCCTCCTGCTTTAGAGGCATCAGCTGCACCTTCCACTTCAATAAATTTTGCCCCTAAACTCATCACTTCTTCTTTTACTGCAGGCCTTGTATCCGACACTTCTACTACAGCGCCCAGCCTTTTTGCAGTAGCAATCGCCTGTAATCCGGCCACTCCTGCACCCAGTATCAATACTTTTGCAGGAGCAATGCTACCTGCCGCAGTCATAAACATTGGAAAATACCTTGGAAACAAATTAGCCGCCAGCAATACTGCTTTATAACCTGCAATATTTGCCTGACTACTTAGTACATCCATTGATTGCGCCCGTGTTGTTCTGGGAATCATATCCAAACTAAAACTGGTGAGTTGCTTCTCTGCCCAGCTTTTCATAGCAGAAAACTGAAACAGGGGTTGATAAACCCCAACAAGAATGGCTCCTGGCCGGATGTTTCCGGATACCGCTTCAGGCAGCATCCAGTATGCTAATAGAACATCTGCCTGCTGCAGAATTTTTTCACGGGGTTCTATGGAAACCTGCTTTTGCAGGTAGGCAGTATCGGAAGCAAATGCTGCTTCTCCTGCGCCGGATTCCAGCCAAACTGTATTTCCGTTTTTGATTAACACTTCCGCCTGTTCGGGAAGAATGGATACTCTTTTTTCTCCTTCTTGCTCTTTGAGAATACCAATTATCATCTCCAAAATTAAGCCATTTTTTGGATTGTTCAGTAGAACTTACCCGAAAGAATTGGCATTTCGTTAAAACGACGCTTTATCTCTTAAAAAAGAACAATAAAGTCCTGTTTTTCCTGCTGCTCTTTTCGCAGAAATACCAGCCCAATATAAAACAGATCAACGGTTAACGTTACAGAAGGATGTTTCTTTACTTCTTCCCAGGCAGCTTCCATTTCTTTGCTCCAGTGAATATCATCGAGCACAATGACTGTATTGGCATGAGATTTTTCAAGGACTGCATTAAAATACCGGATAGTGGGTTCGTACCGGTGATTGCCGTCGAGAAAGGCAAAATCTACCTGCTCCATACCAGCAAGGGTTTCGGCCAGGGTGTCCTCAAAATTTCCGGTCACCAGCTCAATATTAGTAAGCCCCAGCTGAATAAAGTTTGAACGGGCAATAGTAGCTACTGCCGGAGAGCCTTCCATAGTTACAACCCGGGCCGACGCATTGGCTGCAGCAAGATAGGAACTGGTTATACCCAGTGAAGTGCCTAATTCCAGTATGGTAGAGGGGGCAAAATGATGAACCAGTCTGAATAATAACTGACTGAATTTTTTAGGCTTAAGCGATGAGGCCGCAATAGTAGCCACTTTCCTTATGGGTGATTGCTTAATCCTCGATCCTGCGCCAAAATCTTCTATGGTAATTTCAGTAGCATTATTCAGGAGTTCTTTTCTGAGCCGTTCAATGGATTCATATATATAAAAATTCCGGTTGTCATTAAGCACCCTGGTAACCAGATCAAACACAAACGGGGAGTGGATTCCATGCCCTTTACTATTTGATGAGCCAAGGTAATAACGTATATATTTAGAAGCAAGTTGAACGGGCGTATACATCAGTTAAGACTGTTTTGGGAAGGTTGTTTTTTCAGCAGCCAAAGTAACGCAAAAGTTGCAGCAAACAAACTCATGCAATAGGCAATGGAAGAAAAAACTGTAGCCATATCGGTCAGTAAAAATGTTGAACTCCAGAAAAAGAGAACATAAACAAGACCCGAAAAAATAAAATTTTTCCGTACAGCGGGAATCAGAAAAAAGAGGGGCAACAATACCCTGCCTGCCTGCATCAGCACAAACTCATCCTTCCAGTTCAACAAGGGCATGGCCAGTGCATTATTGCCATTTAAGGAACGGAGTAACTGAATAATTCCGATCAACCGTCTGGCACTGTAAAAAGAAAACAATAAAATCAACAGATTGAGGGTGGACAGAATATCTGGCATGTATTTTTTGCCGGTCCTGCCACAAAAAAAATAACCTGCCAGCAAAAGTGGAAGCAAGATGATATAGATATGAGGGATCATTTCCATTCCGGGAACTTATTTCTCCCAGATTTGAAAACGGTACGGATAAATATGTTTGGCGTCTGCAGGGTGATAATCGTTATGAACCAGGGTAAAACTGCTGCTATCCCAGTCCGGGAAAAAAGTATCCGCCTCTATGTTGGCTTCTACGCGGGTCAGGTAAATTTTATTGGCAATTGGCAGTGCAGCTGCATATATTTCGCCTCCGCCAATAACGAAAGACTCTTTATAATCCTTTTCAGCCGCAACGTTGATAGCCTGTTCGAGTGAGTTGACCACTACAACTCCCGCTGCCGAAAAATCCTTCTGACGGGTAATAACAATATTCAGCCTTCCGTTCAGCGGTTTTCCTTTCAGGGATTCAAATGTTTTTCTGCCCATGATCACCGGCATTGCCCAGGTACTCATTTTAAAGAATTTCATATCATTGGGCAAATGCCAGAGCAATTGATTATCCTTACCGATGGCATTATTGGATGAAACAGCAACTATAAGAGAAACAATCATTCATTGTAGATTTAAGAATTGAGCATGCAGCATCATAAAACAGTTCGCAGACCGGCTGTTACTGTAACAGCATCAAATAGCTACCGGTGCTTTGATGCCCGGATGGCATTGATAATTTTCGAGGGTGAAATCTTCAAATTTAAAATCAAAAATATCTTTTACTTCCGGATTTATTTTCATAACGGGTAATGGAAAAAATTCCCTGCTTAACTGCAGATTCACCTGATCCATGTGGTTATTATAAATATGCACATCCCCGAAACTATGAACAAAATCACCATATTGTAATCCACAAACCTGTGCCATCATCATGGTAAGCAACGCATAAGAAGCAATATTAAAAGGTACCCCCAGAAACACATCGGCACTGCGCTGGTACAACTGGCAGCTTAGTTTTCCGTCGGCCACATAAAACTGGAAAAGGCTATGACATGGCATCAGGGCCATGTCCGGAAGTTCTGCCACATTCCAGGCACTTACAATCATTCTGCGGCTATCCGGATTATTTTTCAACTGATGCAATACCTCTTTGATCTGGTCAAAAGTTTTTCCATCAGCCCCTTGCCAGCTACGCCATTGTTTTCCGTATACCGGACCAAGATCACCGTTTTCATCGGCCCACTCGTTCCAGATGCCAACACCATGATCGGTAAGGTATTTTATATTGGTATCCCCCTGTAAGAACCAGAGCAATTCGTATATGATACTTTTGAGGTGCAGTTTTTTAGTAGTAACCATCGGAAAGCCCTCTGCCAGATCAAACCGCATCTGATAGCCGAAACAACTAACAGTACCCGTACCGGTACGATCGGTTTTTACCGTTCCTTTCCGGAGTATATGTTTTAGTAAATCGTGGTATTGTTGCATAACAATGCAAATTACATTCTCTGAACCATGAAACCACCTAATAACTGCAAGTGGGGAGAAGCTGTGGATTTTATGCCTTTCTTCTTTCCAGTTCCTTTTTGATCAGGGCCAGTTCCCTGCCCGTCTGACCGCTTACACTGCTGTTTTCCTTGGCCCTGCGCATGAGGTAAGGAATTACCTCTTTGATAGGCCCGAATGGCAGGTATTTGCTAACGTTCAACCCCTCTTTTGCCAGATTGAAAGTGATATTATCACTCATTCCAAATAACTGGGAAAAATGAATATGATCATGCTTATGATCAATATTTCTTTCCTCCATCAGATTTGCTGCGTACAAATTGCTTTCCTCATTATGGGAAGCAATGATCACAGAAATATCTTCTATATTATTGATGCAGTATAAGACGGATTCATTAAAGTCTTTGTCGGTAGATTCCTTGTCTTTCTGTATTGGTGAAACAACTCCTCTTTCTATTGCTCTGGCGCGTTCCTTTTCCATGTAGGCACCACGCACCAGCTTCATTCCTAATTTAAAGCCCTGCTGTTTTGCTAATTTATGAGAGAGTTTTAAAAAGCTTAATCGGTCGTGACGGTACAATTGAATGGTGTTATAAACAATCACACGTTCCTTATTAAACTCTTCCATCATTTCCATGGTAAGTCTGTCGATAGGGTCCTGTATCCAGCTTTCTTCCGCATCAATCAATACACCAATATTTTTTTCCGCAGCCATTTCGCAGATGGTGAACATTCTCTCTCTCACCCGATCCCACTCGTTAATCTCTTCCTCATTATCATGAATACCACTTCTCAGGCGGGGCGCTTCATTGAGTATTTGTAATAATTCAAATCTGGCAAGTCCGGTTACTTTGATACTGATAAAAGGGATATTGGTTTGAGTGGCAGCATAACTAATCACCCGTATGAATTCATCTGTTGCCTGATCAAAATTTTCTTCACCCTCTTTACCTTCAACACCGTAATCAAGAATTACCTGAATACCATATTTTCCCAGGGTAGTGCCTATTTCAGCAGTTTCAGACAGTGTTTCTCCGCCAACAAATTGCTTGAATATGGTTTTACGTATAAGGCTGTGCACCATAGGAATTCCCGTTTTCATGATATACGGGGTAAGCCGGGTGCCAATTTGTACAAACCAGGGAAAACCCATAGAACTGAATAATAAACGGGCACTTTTCAGTTCCTTATCCGTTTTATAGGCAAAGGCATTTTCGGTATTATCAAAGGATATTTTCATGCTAACAGATGTTCGTACCGCAAATATCGGCACATATAAAATAAATACGAAATGCTTTTAGTAAAAAATGACAATTATTTTTTAAATGGCAGATTGCTGCGGGTAATCTACAGCAGGCAATTACTGGTTTGCCGCTTCCAAAAGCCTGCAGATACATGGGTGTATTCAATTTAAGGCTTTTATTACTCTGCCGGACAACCGTAATTCCGGCCAGCCGGTTATCCGCCGTGGCACGCCATTGTGCCAGCTGTTCAAGCCGGGTTTCGGGGCTTTCAGACACTAACTGCTGCAAGATGCAGCTGCGAAAAAATGTGACTGCTGTTTCTAAGAAATCAGGACCTTTGCGCATGCAAATTACCCAAACAGAGATCTATAAATATTCCATTCCAATGGTGCCGTTTACCATTGCAACAGGAACCATGCATTTTGCCCAGAATACCTTTATACGAATCCATACCAGTGAGGGCATTACCGGTGTTGGTGAATGTTCGGCCTTTCCGATGATTGTAGGAGAAACGCAGAATACCTGTTTTGAAATGGCTAAAGATTTTGCTGGTTTATGGAAAGGGAAAGATCCCCTGAACATTTCCGAAAGGATGCAGGAGCTGGATCTTTGCACGGCACGCAATTATACCGCCAAAAGTGCTTTTGATCTTGCTTTGTATGATATAGCTTCAAAAAATGCGGGGATGCCGCTGTACCGTTTTTTGGGGGGCAAACTTAAAGACATTGAGAGTGACCTGACCATAGGAATAGATACTCCTCAATCAATGGCAGCACAAGCGGTTGAGTTTGTAGGAACCGGCGTAAAAATGATCAAGGTAAAACTGGGTAAAGATCCGGTTACCGATATTGAAAGGATCCGCAGCATCCGGGCCGCAATAGGCGATGCCGCCAAATTAAGAATTGATGCCAACCAGGGCTGGAGTTACGAGGATGCCCTTTTTGCATTAACTGAACTGGGCAAATTTAATATTGAATTTTGTGAGCAGCCAATGCGCACCTGGAACGACGAATTATTACCGGAACTCTGCATTAAATCCCCTATCCCGATTATGGCAGATGAATCGGTTTATACGCACCATGATGCAGAAAGGATCATTCGCAATAAAGCCTGTACGTATATTAATATCAAGTTCGCCAAAAGCGGGGGTATTCACGAAGCTATTAAAATCAATGAAGTGGCAGAGAAAAACCAGATTCCCTGCATGATGGGCGGAATGCTGGAAAGCCGGGTTGCTTTAACCGCCAAAGTGCATTTTGCCACTGCTTTCAACAATGTTCAATTTTATGACCTGGATACCTGTTTACTCGGGCACAAGGCAGACCCTGTAGTTGGAGGCGTTCGTTACGAAGGCATGCACCTGCATTTAAGTGAATCCAACGGTATAGGAGCAGATGTTGATGATAATTACCTTAAAGAACTGGTATCTGTAATAATATAAGAGAACGCAAAAGCACTAAAATCACAAAGACTATCTTTGCGTTTTAAAAGAAAATATGGAAGATAAAAAAGTGAGTGACAGCAGAACAGTAATGACGGAATTGGTTCTTCCCAATGATACCAATACATTTGGCAATTTAATGGGAGGAAGATTGATGTACTGGATGGATATTGCAGCGGGTATTGCTGCAGGAAGACATTCCAATGCACCCGGAATGACCGCTTCAGTAGATAATTTAAGTTTTAAAACACCCATCAAACTGGGCAATGTAGTTCGCATAGAAGCTAAAGTGTGCAGGGCATTTAATACCTCCATGGAAATTCACCTGAAAGTATGGGGCGAAGACCTATTACATAAATACAAATACGAGAGCAATGAGGCTTTTTTTACATTTGTGGCGCTCGACCCCAACGGTAAACCAAGACCTGTACCTAAAGTGATCCCTGAAACGGAAGACGAACAAAATTTGTATGATGGGGCAATGAGAAGAAGACAATTAAGACTGGTATTGGCCGGAAAAATGAATCCCGAAGATGCCAAAGAGTTGAAAGCCTTGTTTTTTAAAGAAGCCTAAACTATTTATCCATCACATTCATGAAATGATGTTTGCTTTTGAGCATATAGGTTTTGCTTTGCTCAATTGCTTCCATCACCTGATCCAGAATGGCTTCAACAGACTGGGTATAATCAATGACCATTGGCTCTTTAAAACGGATTGACAACTGAGATCCTTTCTTTTTAAAAGCCAGCCCTTTTTTATTGAATGCCCGCCAGAATCCGTTGATCACCACCGGAACTACAATTGGCTGATTGTTTTTAATAATATGGGCTGTTCCTTTCCGGCCCGGAGCAAAAGGCTTGGTAGTTCCCTGGGGAAACGTAATTACCCAGCTGTTACACAATGCCTCATCTATCTTTTGTGTATCGGATTCTTCCCTGTTTCTGTTAACGTCCTTGCCTTCGGCTCTCCAGGTACGCTTTACTGTTAACGCCCCGGCCAGTTTAAACAACCGGCTAATCATACTGCCGTTCATCGTTTCTTCTGCTGCTACAAAAAACAAATTAGTAAACGGATTGATCAGGTAATAGGGAAGGCCCAGCCTGTTCTCTTTTCTCCACTTAACGGCACAGAAAATGTGGATGAAGGTAATTACGTCTGCAAAATAAGTTTGGTGATTACTCACAAATAAAACGTTCTGTTTAGGCAGATTACGCAGATTTTCGGTGCCTTCTATCCTGATCTTATTCACTATTGCCAACCCGGGATAGGTGGCAATTCCCACCACACCATAAACCAGTGAGCGGACAACTCTGATATGTTTAAATCTTTCAATTAAATTCATTCCAGTTGTATTAGCAAGTGGTGCAAAATAAGGAATGTAAATAAATTGTTGCGGTTTTATTTAAAAATAGGTACTTCACATAAGTAATTCGATGACCTGCCCTCAATAAATTTGCACACATTAAATAAAATATATGCCCCTTACAACCGTAATATTTGATATAGACGGATTATTGATAGACAGTGAACCTTTATGGCAGGAAGCGGCTTCTGAAGTATTTCAGCAATATGGGGTAAAAATGAGCAATGAACAATACAACAGCAGTGTTGGGCTCAGAACAAAAGAATTTGTTCACTGGTGGTTTATGAAATTCAATATCCCTATGACCGAAGCAGCCACGGTAGAGGAAAAAATTGTGAAACTGGTATTGCAAAAAATTGAAGACAAGGCTAATATTCTGCCGGGCGTAGCACATGCATTTGAATTTTTTACCAGAAAGAATTTTAAAATAGGACTGGCTACCTCTTCTCCTCCCTCCCTGATTGATCTGGTAGTAAGTATGACCGGCATAGGTCCTTTCCTTAGCGCAACTGAATCAGCGGAAAATCTTCCGTATGGAAAACCACACCCGCAGGTATATCTGAATTGTGCCGGCAAAATGAACAGCAGCCCGTTGGAATGTATATGTTTTGAAGACTCTTTTAATGGAATGATTGCTGCAAAAGCAGCACGGATGAAATGTGTGGTGATCCCGCATAACGCAGTAAGTAAAGAAGAAAGATGGTCTGCAGCCGACCTCAAACTTTCCTCCTTACAAAATTTCGGGGAATTGCATTTTAATATGCTCAATACCTGATCAAAAAAAACTTCTTCCTTTTAAAATAAAAACCCTGCTCACCAATGGTGAGCAGGGTTTTTATTTTTCACTTTATTTTAAAGAAGAATGATTAATTCTTGCTTTTTAAATTTGGATGTGGGGCAGGTACTGTGTTAGGACCTTCTTCAGTAGTACCCTGTAAGTCTACCGTATTGGCATCACCATCCTGCGCATATACAAACAGCAATCTGCTTTCGGCAATACCCTGTTTTTCTACCAGGTATTTAATAACTGCATTCACGCGATCCCAGCTTTGCTGCTGAGCAGACTTACTGGAAGCGCCATAACCAATTACTTTAACATTACAGGCAGGATTAGCTTTTAAGCTTGCTGCTGCAGCCGAAAGAACAGCCTGTGCATCTTTGCTTAATTTAGCACCACCTCTGAACTGAACACTTGGCAAAGAACCGATTGCACACTCTGGTTTTTCAGCAGGTTTCATGGTAGCTATCATGTCTTTAATTTCTTTGCAACATGCAGGCTCAGGGCAATTACCGATTCCATCAATGTTTACAGGGAAACATTTCTGAGCAGTCAGTAATTCCTTATCTCTGTAATCCGGCACACCATCACCATCGGTATCTTTTGATACACCATGTGAATCTACCGGAGCACCTTTTGGCGTATTAGGTTCCATATCAAACTGATCTGTTACACCATCCTTGTCTCCATCAGGTAAAACTACTTTAGGCAATTTCATGTGCTTCGGTGAGTTCAGCTCACTGTAAACAAAATTGTTTGGATTGATCCAGTAAAGCGGTTGAACCTTTTTGTCTGAATTTCCCAGATTAATATTCAGCTTCAGTGTGGTGGAAGTCAGGTAATCGTTATTGTTTGCTTCCTTCCATCCGTCCAGGTAATCATATCCCGGAGCAGTGAAAATATATTTCTGTTCTGCGCCAATATTGATCTTGTCACTTACTTTGAAAGCAATGCCCAAACCTACATTGATACCGTGCAGCACTGAATAACTTTTTCTATTATTTACCGATTCGCCACCCAAAGTAGTGATCAGACCATTCTGGGTATTAGCCATACCCGGACGCTGACCATAAAATATAGAGTATTGATCAGGCTGGGCTCCGCTAGGAGCATTTTTGAACTGTACTTTTGAACCTATCAGGCTATAACCAGCCAACAGGTAAATATTGGTCTTGGGATTGCCCCTGTAATGGCTGGCAGTATTCAAAGAAGCGATCAGATCCGCTCCAAGAACATAGGCCTGGTTTTTGTAAGCAGCCTGACCTACAGCAACACCATAAGGACTGGGAGAACCTGAATTAAATAAACCCGCCAATGAACCTCTTACAGATAACACATGGCCTATTGCCTTTCTGAGAGAAATGGTACCTGTAAAACCGGTATTCGATTTAACATCACCCACAATAGAGGAAATACCTGCACCAATTCCCAGTTCCCACTGATTTCTTGGCTTAGCCGGATAAGGATATTGGTTATTCAGAAACTCATTGAACTGAGGCAACTGTTTTACTGCAATTTTGGAAGAATCCTTCCAATCCCAACCCCATTCAGACTGGGAGAAGGCAGATAAATTGGCCAACACGGTTAAAGTAGCTAACAAAAAAAACTTCTTCATTGTCATATATTAGATATTTGTTTAATAATAATCTGTTATAAAATGTCATGAAACATCTCAAGCTATAATAGTTCATTCAAAGTTAGAGGGAGGTTCTACACTAAACAGACCACAAATATAGGTTAAACGCTGCTCTTTATGGCTGAATTTGTATATATGGAAGTATATTGCAGGATATTTATAAAATGGATTTAGCAAAAAAAGTTATTGGCGCGGAATTGGTTCAATTTGAGACTCATTTCAGGGAAGCCGTAAAAAGCAGGGTGGCACTTCTGGATCGCATTATGCAGTACATCGTAAAGCGGAAAGGAAAGCAAATGCGGCCAATGTTTGTTTTACTGAGTGCTAAACTGGGTGGGGAAATTACCGAAACAACATACCGCGCAGCTTCACTGGTAGAATTACTGCATACTGCAACGCTGGTTCATGACGATGTGGTTGATGAATCCATGGAAAGAAGGGGTTTTTTTTCGGTGAATGCCCTTTGGAAAAACAAGATTGCAGTGCTGGTTGGAGATTACCTGCTTTCAAAAGGACTACTGCTTTCCCTCAATAATAAAGACCATGAAGTATTACGGCTGCTTTCAGAAGCAGTCCGGCAAATGAGTGAAGGTGAACTGTTACAAATAGAAAAATCAAGAAACCTGAACCTGAGTGAGTCGGTTTATTACGAAATCATCAATGGTAAAACGGCGTCATTACTGGCATCAGCCTGCGCGGCCGGGGCAAGCAGCACTTTTGAAAAATCCGAAGATGTAGAAAAAATGCGGCTTTTTGGTCAGAAAGTTGGAATGGCCTTCCAGATCAAGGATGACCTGTTTGATTATGGCAGCAGCGATATCGGCAAGCCTACCGGCAATGATATCAAGGAAAAAAAATTAACACTGCCACTGATCTATACACTGAATACCTGTCCTGCAGACATAAAGCGTAAGATCATTCATATTATAAAGAACGACAATACCAATAAAGACAAAGTAGCTTATACCATTGAAATGGTAGAACAGTATGGCGGTCTGGAATACACCATTAATAAAATGAACCAGTTCAGGGATGAAGCGTTGGCATTGTTGTATGAATTTCCTGCAACGCCTGTAAGAGATGCATTGGAAGAACTGGTCAGGTATACAACAGATAGAAAATATTAATGCAGAAAAGATGGAACATATTATCCGCCAACGAAAGTAAAGTTGACATTCTGCAGGAGTCGTTGAAAATCAACAGAATTCTTTGTCAGTTACTGATTCAAAGGGGTATTGATGACTTTGAAAAAGCAAAACACTTCTTTCGCCCTTCACTGGCAGATCTGCATAGCCCCTGGCTGATGAAAGATATGCGGAAGGCTGTAGACAGAATATTGCTGGCGTTTCAGCACAAAGAACCCATTTTAGTTTTTGGTGATTATGATGTAGACGGAACCACGTCGGTTGCCAGTATGTTTCAGTTTCTGGTAGCCATCCACTCTCCTGTTGAATTTTATATTCCACACCGTTACAGAGAAGGATATGGCATTTCAAAAGCGGGTATAGACTTCGCAAAAGAAAATGGATTTACCCTGATCATATCACTGGATTGCGGCATTAAATCTGCCGACCTTATTGCTTATGCCCAGACACTGGGAATAGATTTCATTGTCTGCGACCACCATTTACCCGATTTAATTCTACCTCCGGCAGTTGCTATATTAAATCCTAAACAATCCGACTGCAATTATCCTTTCAAGGAATTGTGCGGATGTGGCGTAGGTTTTAAACTGATGATGGCCCTGAGTGAGGAATGTGAATTACCTGCAGAAGCTTATTTAAAATATATTGATCTGGCAGCGCTTGCCATTGCTGCAGATATTGTTCCTGTAACCGGAGAAAACAGAACACTGGCATATTTTGGAATTGAGAAAGTAAACCAGCATCCTTCTACCGGCATCAGAGCCCTGCTGGAACTGGCAGGAGTAAAAAAGAAAATGAGTCTGACCAGTATGGTATTTGTTATTGCGCCAAGAATAAATGCTGCAGGCAGAATGGATGAAGCAAAAACAGCTGTACAACTTTTTATAGAACAGGATTACAGTAAGGCAATGGAATTTGCCAACATGCTTCACAGCAATAATACAGACAGAAGAGAAGCAGACAGTTCCATTACTGAAGAAGCATTAACCATTTTAGAATCGATACCCGGCAATAAAGAAAAACGTTCTACAGTCATTTACCAGGAACACTGGCATAAAGGCGTGGTGGGAATAGTAGCAAGCCGGCTGATTGATACTTATTACCGGCCAACGATTGTATTAACCAGAAGCGGGGACTATGCAGCAGGCAGCGCCAGAAGTGTGGTTGGATTTAATTTATACGAAGCGGTACATGCCTGCAAGGAACACCTGCTGGGCTATGGAGGGCATTTTGCTGCAGCAGGCATGACACTGGACCTGGATAAGATAGAAATATTTGCTGAAGCATTTGAGCGCGAAGTAAGTGCAAGAATAACGCCGGAACAACTGATACCGGAGCAAATCATTGACGCCCGCATTCAATTTACAGACATTACTCCGTCGTTTTATAAAATACTGTCTCAGATGGAGCCTTTCGGCCCCGATAATATGCGGCCGGTTTTCATTGCCAGTCATGTAACCGATACAGGATTCTCCAAAATTGTTAAAGACTTTCATATCAAGTTCTCTGTAAAACAAAATAATATTACGTTGAACGGCATCGGATTTAATATGGCCGATAAGTTTCACCTCCTTCAGGGAAAAGTTCCTTTCGATATTATTTTTACTTTAGATGAAAATGATTTTCAGGGAAATACATCACTACAGATAAAAGTGATTGACCTGCTGTCTACACAATAAAAAAGCCACCCTTTCGGGCAGCTCGTTCATTTTATTTTTTTAAACTTTATTTAGGCTGCATCATATCAACACTTCTGTTAATGAAGTTGGTTAATTCTGCACCTTTCAGTAAACCCTGAGACAGTAAAGCAAGATCGGCAAGATTTCTCACCTGCTTGGTTTTTACTTCTTCGTTGGTTTCTTTCAGCAAAGTCTGATAGATCGGGTGATTGCCATTTACAGTAAGAGTAACTTCATCCGGCATCTGGGCATAAAAAGCAGTCATACCACCACCGGCAGCACCCATGTCTTTCATTCTGCGCATGAACTCCGGACGCGTAGCAACCACAGGCGCAGTATCCACACTCAGTCCTTTTACTTCTGTGGTAACATGCAATTCAGGTATCTGCAATGTGAAGAGTTCTTTCAGCTTTTCAGTTTCTTCCTTGCTTAAAACGGTTTCATTGGCTTCCTGCTTATCAATAAGATTATCTACAATATCAGCATCCACTCTTACAAAATGGGTGTTTTCCCACTTCATTTCCATCGTATTCAGAAAGGCCGCATCTACCAGTGTTTCCATCTTCACTACACTGTATCCTTTTGCAGTACATGCCTGAATATAAGCATCCTGCTGCACCGGATTGGTTGTGTAAAGAATCACGTGCTTGCCTTCTTTATTCTTTTGTGTTGATTCTGTAGCTGTTTTATATTCTTCCAGTGTATAGAACTTCTTGCTGACGTCTTCCATCACCAGAAACTTATTGGCCTTTTCCAGAAACTTATCATCGGTCATCATACCGTATTTCACAAATAAGCCCAGGCTCTCCCACTTCTCTTCAAATGCAGGACGGTCGTTTTTAAAGATCTCTTCCAGCTTATCGGCCACTTTCTTGGTGATGTGCGCGTTGATCTTACGAACGTTTGGATCGCCCTGTAAATAGCTTCTGCTTACGTTCAGCGGAATATCCGGACTGTCTATTACACCATGCAACAACATCAGGAATTCAGGAACAATATCCTTTACTTCATCAGTCACAAAAACCTGGTTGCTGTATAACTGAATTTTATCTTTCTGAATTTCATAGCTCTGCTTGATCTTCGGAAAGTACAATACACCGGTAAGGTTGAACGGGTAATCTACATTCAGATGAATCCAGAACAAAGGTGTTTCACCAAAAGGATACAGCTCACGATAGAAATTTTCGTAGTCTTCTTTGGTTAACTCACCTGGTTTCTTTACCCAGATCGGGTTGGTATTATTGATGGATTTTTCTTCGGTTTTTTCGCCTTCTTTCTCCTTCACCGGTTCAGCGGCAACATCGTTGAAGAAAATCGGGATTGGCAGGAACTTACAGAACTTCTCTAAAATACTTTTTAATTTTCCCGCATCTAAAAATTCAGTGCTTTCGTCGTTTACATGAAGAATAATTTTAGTGCCTCTCTGCTTTTTCTCTACTTCGTATAATTCAAACTCAGGACTTCCATCGCAGCTCCAGAGAACGGTGGGTGCATCTTCCTGAAAACTCTGGGTAATCACTTCTACTTTTTCAGCAATCATAAAGGCGCTGTAGAACCCAAGACCAAAATGACCAATAATGCTGGCATCCTTGTATTTGGTTAAAAATTCTTCCGCACCGCTGAAAGCTACCTGATTCAGGTACTTATCTACTTCCTCTTTGGTCATACCCACACCGCGGTCTTCAATGGTGATGGTTTTTTCTTTAACATCCAGGCTAACATCTATCCGGAGTTCGCCCAATTCGCCTTTGGCTTCACCTATGGAGGATAGGGTTTTGATCTTTTGGGTGGCATCTGTGGCATTGCTCACCAACTCACGCAGAAAAATATCGTGATCACTGTAAAGGAACTTCTTAATGATCGGAAATATATTCTCCGTCTGTACACGTATCTGTCCTTTTTGCATATGCAGTTTTTTCCCTTATCAGTCAAAGAAAGTACCAAGCTGCTAATTGCTGACATGATGGCAAAGAAATTGACAGAATTGCCCGGATTAAGGCTAGAGAATGACTCATTTTCTAATCGGGGGAATGTAGATAATGGCTCCTGAATTACCGTAAGGGCCAAAATGAACCTCATCTGATGAAGTATATCCGTTCATTGGATTCCAGGTATAACTGATGCCGTTGTATCCGTTTTTAACCAGCTCACTGGTGATCTGGGCTTTAACATTGTCCATTTCCGCATCACAAGTTCCATAAAAAGCAAACCGGATCTTGATGGATCGCTCCGGGTACTGGCGGATGAACTCATTGATTTCCGCCTGTGTTATTTTCCTGGACAGATAGCCTTCCGAACGGCTATCTGCGTTTATTGCTGATAAACCGGCACTAACAACAGGGCCCGACTTGAGTGTTCTGGCATTATACGGGGACTGGTATACAATTGCAGGGGGTGCCGGTTTATTGAAAGTGGCAGTACCGGAGTCAGGTACCGTTTTAGTGAAAATTGTTCTGCGGGCGGTAGGGGTTGTAATAGGACGAAGTTGAATAACAAGAGGCTTATCTACGATTGGCTGCCGGTTGATTGGTTGTTGTTGAGGTAGTGGTTGAGGTTGAGGTTGTGCGGGGATCCGGTTCTGCAAATTAGCAGCTACAGGAGCTGATGATGGCCTGTCTTCTGTAGTTTGTCCGGAGTTAAAGCCAGCCCACCAGTTTTGAAATGCAGGGGTATCTGTTATCTCTACTAAAATAAAGATCAGCAACAGTATAAACAGAGAACCGAATATCCAGTTAACCAGTTTCATAGGAAATTATTTGCCGATTCGATAGAATGGGTAGGTGGTTTTCCGCAGCCAATTTAAGAAATATACAAAGCAATCTGTAAAATAAATTATATCAGTTACCCATCAGCCTGATTTCATCCAGCTGAAAAGCAGTTGTTTTTTTATTGAGTACTCCCGGAAGATCATTCCCTTCATACTTAAAAGCGATGTAAACAGTTCCGTTAAAACTATTTAAGGAGATCGTACCCGAACTGGTCCATTTGGAAGCAATCCCGTTTACAGCACCTTTGGAGATCACGGATTTTAATAATGTCCATCGTGCTTTCCAGGGTTGGGAGCCACCGTCATGATTGGTTGAAACATATACCTGTAAAGTACCTCCGTTGTCAAAAGCATCTTTTGTGAGAAAACTCAGTTGCTCATTACTGGTTGCACCAAGATTTATTGCCGGGGATACCAGCCATGAACTGACTGCGGGCAAACCGGTTGCGAATGCACTGATTTCTGCAAACCGGTTGAAGGAAATCATTTTCCCCGTGTAAAACTGACCACCTGTTTCAGCAATGTTTTGCCAGCCTTTCAATGCCAGTAACGTGTTAACAGGTATCGATTCAAAATCTTCATACAATAACTGAACAGGACCATTACCAGTGCACCGCAATTGATTTAAGCGAAGATCCGATGTGTCCCTTATTGTCAATTGCTTTTGAGATCCGAAGATGGTATAAATGCCGGTAATACTACCATTGCCTCTGGGTGTTTTTACTGCGGCAAATGAGGCAAAGCCACTGGTCCGCAAATACAGGGTTCCCCCATTACATATCCGCAAACTATGGCTTACTGTTGCTTTATTGACCACATCGCCAAAAGGCTTGGCCGTATCGGACGGAACCAGTTCCACAGCGTCTATCACAATCAGTCTGCTCTGCATACTGTCTTTAAGCTCTTCAAACCGAACTGGTATGGGTGCCGGCATTTCTTCGGTTGTTCCGGTTATAATGTATTTCGAAAAAAGAGGGGGGGGTATGGGCATGATTTCGGCAAAAAGCGGATTGCTTTTATCTACAGCACCACCCAGTTGAAGCATGCCCCCGTATTCACCCATCCACAATCCATTTAACAGAATAAAAACTCTTTTACCAAGCGGATAATCTGCGGCAAGTCCAAACCCATCCATTTTGATGGTAATGCCTGCGGTGCTATCCTGTATGACAATTGTTTTATAAAAATTATCGGTGGCGTCGTTGGCAGTTACAATACCGGTAATCACCTGGTTATCCGTTAGCTTTTCGGTATTCCCCGGAATATGAGATGCTCTCAGCTGACGAATGCTGATAGTAGCCCGGATTCCTGTTCCATTATAGGGTGGAGGCTGATCAAAATTTTTTATACAGCCAGCAGGCCAGATAAAAAAAGAGACCAGAAAGGGCAGGTAAAAATGAGTGGGAGATGAAATTTTCATACAGTTTTTTTAAAGCCGTAAACGGATACTCAATGAGTAGTTTGCAACGGTATTGTAAAAATATTTTGAAGGGAATTTATTGGTATTGGCATTGGCGATATCAAACCGCAACTGCTCATAACCCCCTGTGATCATCGTTTGATTCAGCAAATTGCCAACACTTAAAAAAAGTTGCACTACCCTGTTGGCGTTCTTATTGTATTTGTTGATCCGAAAAGAATATGCAGCAGAAAGATCAGCCACAAAAACATCAGGTAATTGCTCCGGATCACTGACAGAAGCGGGCGTCTGATCCGGAGCAAGCCGGCTCATTGCTTCATAGGTTCTTCTGAGCGGGTTGAACGAAACCCAGTAGGAAGCCAGAAAATTTCCATGAATACTTAACAGCAGGTTATCCGGTCCCTGATAAGTAATCCCTGCATTCAAAGCCTGTTGCGGAGTACCGGGTACCGGAAAATGATTGGTGTATACAATTCCCTGTCCGCTCAAAAAATCCTCATTGTCTATCGATACACTGTAAGATTGCCTGCCGCTATATGTATACTTTCCAAAAGCCAGTGCAAGATTGGCCCTGAAACGGGCAGATAACTGAATTTCAGCTGCACTCTCCATGCCCAGATGCAGCTGGTTGATGTCAGCAATGGCATAATTTACCAGATTACGATAGCCATCATGATAAAAGCTCATCATATTCATTCCGTGTTTAAAAAATGCCGCATACATGTTCAACCGGAATTTAACAGCAGGGGCATTCAGAATATAGCCTGCCTCTATACTGGTATTACTTTCAATGGCCGGCTCCGGATGCCTGGTATCCCTTGTGCGGGGAGAAATATAATAATCGTTCACAAAAGGAGGTTTTTGCATCCATCCGGCATTGAGGAAAAAATATTTCCGGCCGTTCCATTTATAAGTAATACCCGCTTTAAATGCGGCAACACTAAAACGGTCTGTAGTACTTCTGCCAAAAGAGTTCAGCGGGAATACCCCGTTACGGACCAGCCCGTTTCTGTAACTGCTTTGTTCCGATAATTCAATGCCTCCAAAAAAATCAAATTTTGGCAACCGGTAACTGAGTTGTGCATTGGCAGAAAGTTGTTGTAAAAAAATCTGATAATCATATCCCAGAGCATCCCCCTTCGAGAGAATTCTGTTGGGCCTGTTCAGGTCATTCTGAAGTGCTGCAGATTCCGGCCGCTGGTCTTCTGAAAAATTATTCCAGTCAACATAAAACGAGCCTCCTAACAGATCATTCATCCTTTTAAAGTAATGAGCAATCTGCAGCTGGTAACTGATGCCGGCCATTAAAGCAAGACGACTGCCGACCTGCTGGTTGACCCTGCTGCTGACAATGAATTTCTGCTGTTGTTCTACCCGGTCTTCCAGAATATAGCGGGACCTTAATCCCCGGATCAGATTACCCGGAATACCATCCACATCATTGATCTGAGCAATACTGTTACGGTTTACTTCGTAGAGTCTGTTCCAGTTGATCTGCAGCAATTCAGGTTCAGCAGCATACAGCTGGCCGATTGCAGTACGTACCATACTGTCTGTTTGAAAACCCGGCAGGTACCTGTAATAATCCGGACGTGGATCAGCCGCATTGTACCAGTCTAATGCGGTAACAGATTTTTCTCCGGAAGACAAAGCCAGTGAAGTTGAAAACCGGATATCGTCTTCCGTTTTAAATTCATGGGAAACCACCAGCAGGGGATAGTGCAGTAACTGGTAATTC
>CALPNW020000026.1 GCA_943325035.2 Sphingobacterium thalpophilum
ATCAAAACGACCCCGTTGGCAGCTCTGGAACCATACAACGATGTTGCAGCTGCGTCCTTTAAAATGGTCATACTTTCCACATCATTGGCATTCAAACCAGCAATGGTATTACTGTTTAATCCGGATACATCCCCACTTACAACAGGAATTCCATCAATTACATATAAAGGAGTAGATGAAGCATTAATAGAACCTATACCACGAATCCGGATATTGGGAACACCACCGGGCTGTCCGCTGGCGTTGGTAGACTGAACCCCGGCAATATTACCCTGAATACTTTCCTGAACAGAAGCATTTGGTGCACTTTCAATCACCGCATTTTTTACGGTACCTATTGCACCTGTAAAGGAACTGCGTTTTTGACTGGAATAAGCCAGCACCAATACATCGGAGAGATTATTCTCCGATTCCTGCATTTTAACGGTGGTCATCTTCGGATCAAATACCGAAACATTTTGGGAAAGCAGATCCACTCTGGAAAATTGGAGTACCTCTCCTTTCTTTAGTTTTATAGTAAATGAGCCATCATCTCCAGAGATAACACCACCCTTGGATTTAAGCACCTTAATAGACACATTGGCCAGAGGCTGGTTGTCTTTGATTGAAATTACCTTTCCGGAAACCGTGATCAGATCATTTCCCGATCCGGAAACAGGTTTTGCAATTTGGGCAAGCAATGAATTGGATAGCAACAGAATTGCCACACCAAACATTGCCATTAAACAACGGATGTTTTTTTTCATATAGCAGTAGTTATAGCGTTAGCAATAGTTCAACGGAACTATTGAGACAGGAAAATAGTGAACATCGCTATCAACCTCCTATTTTGTTCTTACTAAACCATTTTCAAATAAAATATGTATTTTCCGAAATGGTTTCTGCGTTTCCGAAATTCACTAATCGTTGATTTACAACTAATTACGTTTTTTATGCTCAAGAAAGGCAAAGAAGAAATTATCTATTTATTAAATAAAGCCATTGAAAAATTTCAGGCAGACACCGGAAAAGCAATTATTCAGAACACCAATCGCAAGAATTACGAAGAGCTGGCTATCCTTTTAAGTGAAATCAGTAATCACTTACCCGAAACAGCCCAACAGTTTGGACATATTAACTATGAGCAGGATCCCCAGAAAGACAAAGCAGCACTTCCATTCAGAAAATATGATATCACCGGCGGGCAGTTAAAAGACGCTTTGATGGGTTTGGTAGCAAATCCCAGATCATTTTTAGTAGACACCTGTTATATCTATTTGTATAATATGGGCAGACAGGCTTTTGAACTAAATCCCCTTGACCCTTCTTTAATAGCTTCCGACAACAATAACACCCAAACAAAAGACAGCTATTCGATCATCAGCGAAAATCAACAGCTGAAATTGCGAATGGCGGCCTTGAAAAAAGAAACCGACCGGACCATCTTTAAGCGATTGAAGTTCTACCGGATGATCTTTATCCCCCTCTGCATCCTTTTTTTCGGGGGAACGATCTATTCATGGACCCTCTACAACAGGTCTGAAAGCAAATGGAATACCATACAACAGGATTTTAATCTGATCCCCTATAAGGTTACAACGGCCGAAATAGACAGCCTGGAAGGATTATGGATCTGTTATACCAGTTCCCCGCAGGCCAGATTATCCGATCCCAACAGATTTCATAAAGTGGTCGCCAACGTAGTAGATATCAGGTACAAAGACGGCTATTTTACCTATTACAGATATGGGGCCAGCTTTAATCATGTGGGTTATGCCCAGTTTGAATCTCCCGAGATCATCTCTATTCATTCCAGAATCAAAAATACCAGCAATAAAGTAGAATATCCCCGGCATAGCCTGATGAGTTTAGACAAAGCGCATTCTTTCATGAGTGCCATCTCCGCCTCCTGGAATTTTGATGCAGGCCCCAATAACAGAATCATCGGAACCAGGGAAGTCTATTCCAAACTTGGGAAAGGTGGAATGATGGAGGAGATCATCAATTCACCGGAGAATGCAAGCTGCCAGTGCAAAATTATCAAATGGCATCAACCCAATGTGCCGGTTCAAACCTTTTACCTGAAGAATATGAATTTAGATTCTTTAAAAAACCCGGCTTTAACCGATCTGATTGATGAAAAAAGTATACTCCTGAAAGATCCCGAGCCGGGATTGGTAATAGATAGCAGGATTGACCATTAATAAAAAACCATCCCTGAAAACCGTCTCCTAGCGGGAATAAAAAATCCCTATCAAATTGATTTACAATTAGATAGGGACTATTATTTGCTGTAGGGGGAGGGATCGAACCTCCACGAGGCAGTTAGTTGTAGCACAAAGTTCAGTGGTCGACCCTGGTCGTTCCGGTATTGCTACCTAAACGGCTCTACGCTATATTTATTCTGTTATCCTCACCCCCGAGACAAGAGGGCATGTCTGCCAAAAATTTCATCACCCCACAGTATAAAGAACTATTTCCTTCTTTGATAAATCAAAATTACAGTAAACCCCTATATAATTAATCAATTTTCAATAAATATTTTAATAATATAGATATTATTCAATATATTCGATTATTCATTAAATATTTTCTAATTAAACACCTCAAAATGTCTGCTAAATTGAATCTCGACAAATTAGACTTTCAGATCATCCAGGAAATGATGGAGGATGCGGAGATCTCTTATGCCGATCTGGGCAAGAAACTCTTTGTTTCCGGCGGTACAATACATGTGCGTATCAAAAAACTGGAAGAGCTAAAGGTGGTGAAAGGTAAAAAACTTTCGGTAGACCTCAAATCACTGGGCTACGATGTTATCGCTTTTATTGGTATTTATCTCGAAAAAAGCTCTTTATACGATTCCGTGGCCAAAGAATTAAAGAAAGTACAGCAAATCGTTCGCCTGAACTATACCACAGGCAATTACAGCATGTTTGCCGAAATAGTTTGTAAAGACATCCAGGAACTGCGGTTTGTATTGCACGATGAATTACAAAAAATCAAAGGCATAGAAAGAACAGAAACATTTATTTCACTGGAAGAAAGCCTCGACAGAAATGTAGTGGTAGCTCCCCGTTAAAATTAAATTTATGCACTCCTCTTTTAACCTGATAGAAATTGCTACTCTGCTAAAATCCAGATGGCGGTTTCTCCTTTCATTTACAGCCGTAGCTGTTATTACCGCAGCAGTAGTTGCCATGATGGTAACGCCGGCCTATGAATCTTCAGCTACCCTCCTGGCAGGCAATTCTGCACTTACAGACAAAGCCCGGATCTTTAACCAGCAGATCAAAGACCTGTATGGAAATTTCGGGACGGGTGATGACCTCGATAGAATACAGTCCATTGCAGAAATGGATATGACACTGCACAAAGTGGTAGGCTCCTTTGATCTTACCACCTACTATCAGCTGAAAAACGACAGCCCGGCCATAGCAAAATCAAAAGCAGTTGACCTGCTCCAAAAAGAGCTCCATTTTACCAAAACAAACAAGGACCAGTTGATCATCAGTTGCCAGACAAAAAACAAACAGTTGTCCGCTGATCTGGTAAACGCTATAGTATCATTTACGGAAGAAAGGATGCAGCAGATGAGCAAAGCCAATTACAATCTGGTGATCCGTAAACTGGATAGCGCCTCCACGCAACTAAGAAAGGACTACGCAGTTGTAGAAAATAATACCATACCGGATTTTGGAACAGCCAGCCAGTTAAAGGCAGCAGAAGCAGCTACTATTCTTTCGCAACTGAGCCAGTATAAAAAAATAAGTGACGAATATAAACTGGCCGTAGAAACCCAGCCCGCTTTTATTCAGATAGCAGCAACTGCAAGTCCTGCAGACAAAGCAGTGTGGCCCGATAAACCACTGATTATTATCCTGGCTGCAATGGCAGGATTGTGTTTCAGTAGTCTGCTTGTTTTACTCAGAAACCCGGGCAAGACTTTATAAATGACGGCCCTGTTACAACGATATAACCTGATCACGGCCGTTGCCTGCGGGCTGTTTTTTTTGTTTGGAATAACGGCTGTTATTCAACAGGAAGCTGCATGGCTGATCATCCCATTTATTTTTATTGTATTAAAGCCCATCAGCCATTTTTTAATTACACAAACAGAAAGCTTGTTTTGGCTTTTACTGATCTTACTGCCGCTGTCTACCGAATTAAACATCACGCCTTCTTTGGGAATAGATTTTCCGGATGAAATTTTCCTGCTGCTTTTAACAGCCATAGGAATCGCTAAAATAATGCACCAGCCATTTATATTTTTTCCTCTATTCCGTTCACCGGCAATGCTGTTGATTGCACTGCATCTTGTTTGGATCCTGGCAACCTGTTTTTTTTCTACCGAACCGCTGCTGTCTGTAAAGTTTTTTCTGGCAAAATGCTGGTACATCATTCCACTGGTGCTCATCACTCCACTGGTAACAAGAAACAGCAATGACTTTGCTAAAATGGCCTGTTGCTTAACCATTCCAATGGCATTGGTGATCATACAAACACTGGTGCGGCATGGGTTGTACGGATTTGAATTTGAAGCCATCAAAAAAACATTTTTTCCGTTTTTCCGCAATCATGTGAATTATTCCTCCATGCTGGTTTGTCTGTTGCCGGCCGGATGGGCGCTCTGGAAATTAACTCCTGCACAAACAACACGCAGAAAAATCATTGTTGCTTTACTGGTGATTTCGGCCATAGGGTTGATACTGTCCTATTCAAGAGGTGCCTGGCTGGCTCTATTGGCAGGACTGATCACCGTTGCTGTACTGCAAAAAAAATGGATGGTAAAAACAATTGGAGCAGCACTGGTATCAGCCACCCTGCTATTCATACTGCTGATCAGCAACAACAACTACCTGCGTTTTGCACCCGATCACGACCGCACCGTTTTTCACAGCAATTTCAGTGAACATTTAAGTGCCACCATTACCCTGAAAGATATTTCGAACGCCGAGCGCTTTCATCGCTGGGTTGCAGGAATCAGAATGATCGCGGAAAAACCAGTCACCGGTTTTGGGCCCAATAGTTTTTATGCGCAGTATCCATCATTCACTGTTGCTTCTTTTAAAACATGGGTAAGTGATAATCCGGAACACTCCACGGTGCATAATTATTTCCTGCTCACTGCTGTTGAACAGGGTATTCCCGGCTTATTGCTGCTGCTGGCTTTATGGATTTACCTGATGGTGGCCACTCAACAATTATATCACGCATTTCAAAGTGAATTTTACCGGACCGTATCATTGGTTACCGGAGTGATGCTGAGTATGATCACCCTCATTAATCTAACCAGTGACATGATTGAAACAGATAAAATCGGAAGCCTGTTCTGGTTGTGTGCAGGGGTTATTATTACTTTACAAATCAAGCTGAGAGAAGAGCGTTCAGCAATAGCCGGATAGCATGAATAAGCACTTGTCCGCTCAGGCAATCAACTGTTAATTACGAACACTCAGCGCATCTCTGAGGCCGTTCCCCAGTAAATTAAAGGCAAGTACCAGTAACATGATGGCAATACCCGGTGCCAATGCCAGCATGGGATTGTGTGTGATGATGAAATTATAGTTCTCTTTAATCATCAGTCCCCAGCTGGGCTGAGGTGGCTGAACCCCCACACCCAAAAAACTCAGTCCTGCTTCAATAACTATAGCAGAAGCAAAATTACTGGCAGCAATTACCATCACGGGGCCTAGTATATTGGGTAAAATATGTTTGACAATTGTTCTTGTATGAGAATACCCCAGTGCCCTTGTTGCCTCAATATATTCCAGCTCCCGAACGGCCAGCACCTGCCCTCTTACCAGCCTGGCAACATTCACCCACATCGTTAGCCCTACTGCAATAAATACCTGCCAGAACCCTTTCCCTAAGGCCAGTGTAATGGCAAATACCAGTAACAAAGTGGGAATGCTCCAGATCACATTAATGAACCACATGATCAATTCATCTGCCCAGCCCCTGAAATATCCGGCCAGTGCACCCATCAGAATTCCAATGGTCAGAGAAATCAAAACGGCAATCAATCCAACACTCAAACTTACCCGTACACCAAGGATCAGTCTGCTGGCAATATCCCTTCCAAATTTATCTGTTCCTATAAAATAAGTGACCTGTTGAACCGGTGTTTGAGCCACCAGATTCAAGGCCATTGTACGGGGTTCCGTAATACCATCATCCACGAATTTGCTGTAGAAGATAAGATCGCCTTTTACCTGATAGTTTGTAACAGGAATATAATCATAGCTGTCGTCTTTACCCCACAAAAGCTGCGTTATAAAACTTGTAGGAACTATGGACCTTGTTTTTTTAACTTGCAGTAGCCCGATTGTAAAGCCGGGTTTCTTACTGCCAATCTCCGGAATCATCCGGTTGGCATTGGGAGAACCATCCGGGGCAATAAAATAAGCAAACACGGCAAGCAGCAAACTAAGTACAATAAGTATCATACCAAAGAAGGCCCCTTTATTGCGGATGAGCTTATTAATAAAACGGGTGTCAGCAGATTGTTTCAACGGTGGAAAAATAAGCAGATTAAACCATTCATAAAAATTACTGTCTAACTATAAATTTGAACAATATGAAATCTGTATTCAAAATACTTTTTCTGTTACTGGCACTGATTCCTTTGGCGATCTATGCTTTTTTTCCGGAGACTCCTGCATCCGGCAGTGACAACCATTTTTGATTATTGCACGGATCTTCCTTTCCAGTAATAGGTTCCAAATTTTCCGAGCCAGCCGGCGATCACCGTATACAAAATATGGAATGGCTGCATAAAGGGGAAGAAGAACAATATTTTACTGTTACCAAAGAACCGGGCAACCGGAATCATGAAGCAGATCTCTACCAGGGTCTTCATAGCCAGGCAGTATAAGATAACCGGATATACGCCTTCTATTCCCAAGCCCACTACAACACCTGCAAGCAGCGCAGCGTTAAAGCAATACACCAGCGCCAGCACCCAGAAAATACTTTTCTCCGAATAACTATCTGCCTTACTGGCCCATCGGATCCGCTGGTTCAGAAAACTTTTCCAGTTCGGCATGGGCGCTGTTTGCACAATCACATCAGGCGAAAATAAAAAGCCCAGTTTACCCGGGTATTGTTGTTTGATCTTATACATCAGCAGCATATCATCTCCGCTGGCAATATGATCAATCCCTTTAAACATGCCCACTGCTTCAAAAGCGGCTTTGCTGTATGCCAGATTAGCCCCATTGCACATGCTGTGGTAACCGGCAGCCACCGCCGCAGCTGTAATACCCTGTAAACTCATAAAATCGAGCACCTGAAACAGTCCCAGCCAGGTTTTAGTAAGGGTGAACATCACCGGTGCAGCCACAAATACCGGTTGCTGCTCCTGAATATAATTATCCAGATTCATCAACCATTTACCGGGCACTTCACAATCGGCATCGGTGGTAACAATCCAGGCCCCTTCACTTTGCGCAACGGCAATTTCAATGGCTCTTTTTTTATAAGCATTGATCGTACCATTCATATGGTCTGCCAGATTGATCAGCTTTAACCGGGGGAACGAACGCTGGAGCCCTAACACCACACCGGCTGTTTGATCGGTGGAATGGTCATTTACTACAATCACCTCATAGAGGTCCTCCGGATAATTCTGCAACTGAATGCTTTGCAGGCAACGACCAATGGTATCTTCCTCATCTCTGGCCGGAATAATAATACTGAAGCTGGTGGCAGGAGTCAATGACGCATCGGGTATCCGCTTTCTCAAGCGCAGAAACCAATACATATATACGCCAATCAGCAAACAATATGCAGCAGTAAGAATGCCGGTTAGTAAAAGAAAGGAGACTATCATGCGCAACAAAGAAAACCATTATCCCGATACAAAAAATGCAGCAATGATATTAGCGTACTTTTCCTGCAATAAAAGATGACCGGCCTCCAGCTCTGTAACCCTGATCTGGTGTTCCAGATTCCGGCTGAACTGATAGCCCCGTTTGGCGATGATGATCCGGTCGTGTTTTCCGAAAAGTAAATGAACCGGTACCTGGTACTGGCCGATCAGGTGTTTTACTTTTTTCAGATCGGGCCTGAACCTTCTGTTGGTGGTCCATCTTTTATAGAGCTGCTCGCGCTGCAAGGGATCATCGAGGTAATGATGAACAAATTTAGCAACCGACCGGTTGATCAGATTCAGGCTTTCCGCCAGTTTCAGCAGTGCAAACATCCAGCCCGGATGCAGCATCGTATAGTTAAACAACCGGTTCCCCAACAGGGTTTGCGTGGTGAACCACTGCCATTTATTTTTATGTAACCCGTCCGGAGCCACCAGCACCATCCGCTTAACCCGGTGTGGAATAAGTTCAAATAATTTCATGGCCATTCTGCCACCCATACTGTACCCGAACAAAATTACCGGCTGCTGGTCATTGCCCATGATCCGGTTCATCAGGTCAACCAGGTCGGCCGGTTCAAACAGCAATTCCTCCTTCCAGTCGGTTTTACCATGAAACGGGGCTTCAATGGCAATCAGTGTGAATTCCCTGCCCAGGTAAGGCTCAAAAACGGCAAAACTGGAGGCAGATTCACCATATCCATGAAAACAGAACACCCAGGCAGGGCCGTTTCCATAGCGTTCGTAGTGAAAGCGGGAGTTACCGAAACTGATAAACTGACTATTCATGGCTATTAACACTAAATTTTACCAATATATTCTTGGTAGTGTCAAAGAAACGAACTTATTTTGAAAGTAGTTGCATAACTAACTATATGTCAAACAACCATTTTAAAAGAGGAGAACTGTACAGCGTCATCAACGGGATGGCCTCCACTGCTGTTGCCAGGAGATTACAGAAGAATTTCCGCAATGCAGGCCTCGAAATAACCATTGAACAATGGAGTGTGTTGTACCATTTATGGAGGGAAGACAAGTTGAGCCAGCAGGAATTATGCAACCGCACTTTCAGAGACAAACCCAGTATTACCCGGTTAATTGATAACCTCGAAAAACAAAAACTGGTCAAAAGAATTGCCTCCCCTACCGACCGCAGAATCAACCTGGTTGCCTTAACAGATGCAGCCCGTGATTTACAGGATATTACAATAGACCTGGCCAATCAAACAATGAGCGAAGCATTGGTGGGTGTAGATAAACACGAGATCGACGTGGTAAAATCTGTATTTCAGCGGGTATACGACAACCTCACTTCCAGCATTCCTGAAGTATTGAAAGACACTTTATAATAAACTTTTTAAAATAAACATTTAAACTAACGAACATGGAAGCCACCAACAAAGCCACAGCCCTTCAGGGCGGCGAGTGGATTATCAAAGAAAGCAATCCCTATGAAACCTTCATACCGGAAGATTTTAATGAAGAACAGTCCATGGTGATGGACATGTGCGAACAGTTTCTGCAAACTGAAATTCTTCCGGTTGTTGAAAGAATAGACCAGCAGGAACCAGGACTCATTCCATCATTGATGGAAAAAGCAGGGGAGCAGGGATTATTGTCTACTTCATTTCCGGAAGCCTATGGCGGACTGGGAAAAGACTTTATCACTTCTACCATTGTTAATGAAGGACTGGGTGGCGGATATTCATTCTCTGTAGCAGTAGCGGCACATACCGGTATTGGTTCTTTACCGATCCTTTATTTTGGAACGGAGGAACAAAAACAAAAATACATTCCAAAATTAGCCAGCGGCCAATGGAAAGGTGCTTATGGTTTAACCGAACCCAACAGCGGCAGTGATGCACTGGGTGCAAAAACAGTTGCGGTACTGAGTGAAGATGGAAAACACTATCTGTTGAACGGACAAAAATGCTGGATCACCAACGGTGGTTTTGCAGATGTATATACCGTATTCGCAAAAATTGACGGAGATAAATTCACCGGCTTTATCATAGAGCGTGGCACAGAAGGATTTACACAAGGACCCGAGGAGCATAAAATGGGGATCAAAGGATCTTCTACCGTTCAGCTTTATTTTCAGGATTGTAAAGTACCGGTAGAGAATGTACTCGGAGAAATAGGAAAAGGACACATCATTGCTTTTAATATCCTGAATATCGGCAGGCTGAAATTATGTGCTGCCACTTTAGGTGGTGCAAAAAAAGCAGCTGATACTTCTATCCAGTATGCTATTACCAGAGAGCAGTTCAAAATGTCCATTTCCAAGTTTGGTGCGATCAAACACAAAATGGCTGAAATAGCCATCCGGATGTGGGTTTGCGAAAGTGCCCTCTACCGTACGGCCAATTGGATCGATGAAAAAGAACATGAACTGGCCGCCAATGGAAAATCATTTGCAGAAGCCTTACTGGGTGCTGCAGAAGAATACGCTATTGAGTGTGCCATGTTAAAAGTATTTGGCAGTGAAGTGCTCGACTTTGTAGTAGACGAAGGTTTACAGATACATGGTGGTAACGGTTTCAGTGATGAATACATGATCTCTAAAGCATACCGCGACAGCAGGATCAACCGTATTTACGAAGGAACCAATGAAATCAACCGTTTACTGACCGTAGACATGGTATTGAAGCGGGCCATGAAAGGCAAGCTTGATCTGATGGGACCAGCTATGGCAGTACAGAAAGAGCTGATGAGTATTCCTGATTTTGGCGGCGAAGAAGAAGGCCCTTATGCCAAGGAACTCAAAGCAATCGCCAATTTCAAAAAAGCGATTCTGATGGTAGCCGGCGCTGCTGTACAAAAGCTGATGATGCAGTTAGACAAAGAGCAGGAAATTCTGATGAACATCGCAGATATGTCTATTGAAGTATTTCATGCAGAAAGTGCTTTACTGCGTGTAATGAAGCTGGCCCAACAAAAAGGCGAAGCTGCCATTACACTACAGGCAGATATGATGAAAACCTACCTCTATGATGCAGCAGACCGCATTAACAAAGCAGGCAAGGATGCATTGAACAGCTTTGCAGACGGAGACGAATTGCGCATGATGCATATTGGTCTGAAACGTTTTACCAAAGTAGAACCTTTCAATTCAAAAGATGCCCGCAGAAGAATAGCCGGCAAACTGATCGAAGACAACGGATACAGATTCTAACCAATAGTTGAACGATATCCAAACCGCATCCGAACAAAAGGGTGCGGTTTTTTTATTGCCCATGCTGCTGAATTTTCTACCTTCCGTCTATGAAACCGATCTTAGTAGTCCTTGCAGTTGCCCTTACTATTGGTGCTATCGCACAAAGCAAACCGAACAATGGTTTTCGGTACGGACGAACAACCGGTAAGTTGCCGGCACTTGCTTATGGTTTGGGAGAAGATCGCCTGGGTGGAGCAAAACTGGGCTATATAGATACCAATGTTTTGCTGAAAGTGATCGACTCCTCCAATTCCATGTACACCGTTCAATTGTCTAAATGGCATACCGCCTATCTCGATAAATCATTTTTAAAAGACGACTCCTCCTCCCCCGTTAAAAAACCTTTTTACCTTACCGGGTCCTTTGTAGCAAAAGGCGATTCTTTGTTTGACTATGTAAATATTAACCTCGAAGAAAAATTACCGTACAAAACATGGATGGAGATCCATCCTTCTAAAATAATGGTGGATGTGTATGGCGTACAAAGCAATACCAACTGGATCACTCAGTTAAGCACCCTTCAGGAAGTTAAAAACGTCTACTACAACCAGGTAGAGGATGATGTGTTTCGGGTAACCATCGAATTAAAACACCCGCAGCACTGGGGCTACAGCGTTGGCTATAAAAATAAAACGCTTTCCGTTCGCATTAAAAGACAACCAAAAATACTGGATCTGCGCAAACTGACGGTAGCAATCGATGCAGGTCATGGTGGAACCAATGCCGGTGCAACAGGCAGCCAACTGAATGCGTCGGAAAAAGAGTACACGCTTTTATTTGCCAAAGCGCTGGAAAAATCCCTGAAAAAAATGGGCGTCAAACATATTCTGATGACCAGGAGAACAGATACCAGTTTCGATAATAAAGACCGTATTCTCTGGCTGCAGGAAAAGAACCCTGATCTGGTGATAGCATTGCACCTCAACTCCAGCTCCAATGCCGGTATCAAAGGCGCCAGCACCTATTATAAACACATTGGATACCGCCCAATGACCACCACTATACTCAAGCGGATGCTGGAATTAAAACTCGATGAATTTGGTAATATCGGCCATTTCAATTTTGCGTTGAATTCCCCTACCGACTTTCCAAACTGCCTGGTAGAAATTGCGTTCTTAAGCAATGAGCAGGATGAAAAAAGAATTGTAAAGCCTTTGTTCCATTCGCAGGTAGCTGCCAAGGTTCAGGCGGGAATCATGGATTGGTTAAAAGGGCTGAAGCATGGAGAACAATAAACCCTACCGGTTAATCAGCAGACAAAATATTTATCAGGGTCTGATCTCTACCCGTGTACCTACGGGCAATAAATCGTACAACTCCTGTACATACTGGTTCTTGGTACTGATACAACCTTCGGTCCAGTTACGGTACTGGTCTATTGCATAATCTTCGTGCGGCCATGTTCCGTGGATTCCTATTTCGCCGCCTATTTTAGCGCCGGAAGGAATGAGGCCTTCTGCTTTCCGCTGATTAAATCTTTCAATACTTTCTGCGTTGGGATAATCGATCATCATGAAGCGGTTCCACTTTTCGTGCTTTCTTTTTGCAGCAATATGAAATACCCCTTCCGGCGTTTTACGGTCGCCCTGCATCATTTTATCACCCAGGTCTTTGTTTCCGAAAACAACCGGATAAGTGGCCATCCATTCTCCGGTAGAGTCGTACACTTTCAGCGCATATTCACTCTTAATGATGTACACAGAATAGGTATTTCTATCGGCAGTAAGCGGGCTGGTGGTTTTGTGAGTTCTAAAAGAAGTACTCGTCAGTATCATTGCAGCAAACAATATCAGGTAAGCCAACGATTTCATGAATGGGTTTATATTGAAAACGAAAAATACTTTATTTCATTGTGAGCCATCTGTTAATTTTCAACCGGGGGTGTTTCAAAAAAAACGCTCCCCTTACAGGAAGCGCTTATTAACACGAGAAAAATCAGAAGAAGGAGATGGTGAAGCGGACCCCTACGGTATAAGGGAACTGCTCTACACGGGTAATGTCTTTTTGCAGTTTATTGAGGCTATACGATCCATATAAACGAACCGGTCCTAAACCCATTTCAGCTATGGCAGCAAATCTCCATGGCTCGAGGTTAAAATCGCCATTGGTTTTTTGTTTCCCACGTTCCCCACTTACCTGCTTGTTTCTGCTGCCCAGCAAATAGCCGGCACTCACCCCACCGCTAAAGCTGAACGCTTTGCGATTATCCGGATTGGTGTTTACATTCAGCATAAAAGGAACAGTGAGGTAACTGACAAAGAGTTTGTTTTTGCTAAAGCCAATAGAATCATTGAATACATAGGGTTGGGGATCTTTCCGGAAACTTACGCGGCTGTCGTACCTGAAATTGTACATTTCCAGCCCCATACCATACTTGAGGTTAAGCACATGCTTACTGATATTCACTTTCTGCATAAAGAACCAGAGGTTGACGTTGGTAGACTTTCCTGTTCTCAGGCGGTAACTGTCTGCATTAACCGGACCATCAGCAGGTCTGAAATTTTTAAAATAACTACCGGCTTGTGCATAGGAATAATTGGTGTTATCGCGCATATTGGCAAAGCCTAAATCAAAGATCCACCAGTTGGTACTTACATTTTGTTTTTTGGCTGGCCGGCGTTCTACCCGCATCATCAAATTTAAATCCTTGTATTTTTTTTCACGGTACGAAGGATCATTATCACTGATGCCTTTATTTTTTTTGATGATGATAAAATTACCCACTTTAATCGTGTCGGTGGCCACTTTTACTGTGTCGGTAGCAGACAATGAACTGTCTGTTTGGGCAAATGTTGCTCCTGCAGTCATCAGGACTGCTGCCATGCATAAAATTCTTTTCATAAAATTGCTTTATTGGTTGGTGTCTGTTTTATCATCTTCCTGTTTAGATTTAGAGCGGAACAGGGTGCCCGCTTTGCGAATGAAACCGCGCAGTTTATCCTTATTGATTTCTAATGATCCTATGAACAAACTCTTGTCATTGTCTTCTGTATCCAGCTCTTTATAAACAGCGGGTTGAACCAGATCAGCCGGATCGTTTTCTGTATGCTGCATCCGGGCAGCATGATTATTGATAGCTGCCTCATCGATGGTAGCCCCTGCAATTATTGCTGCATGAGTGTCTGCTACTGTATTTTTTTGCGGTTCCGAAATATTTTCAGCAACTGCTGTTCCGTATACATTGGGGGGAGTATTCTGCGGACTATTTTCAACTTTGTCATTTCCCGTTTTTGGGTTATCGGATAAACTATTTGTCACAAGCGTTTTGTTATTGATGCCGGCCAAACTGTTCTGGTTGTGTTGCAAAACTGCAGTTTGCCCTTTATTTTGATCAGCGGTTTGCGGTGAAGAAGCAGTTCCGGAAACTTTTCCATCAAACGGCTTATTCTTCTTCATAAAATCATCCGGAGCCAGCATCCATACCGAAAACATCAATCCCATTAAAGCCGCAGCCACCGCTATTCTTCTCCACATCAGCACAACAACCGGTTTCTTTTCAGTTGGGCGATAAAGCTGTTCCTTGTTGGCAAACACCAGTTCTTCCTGCGGTAAAACGGTTTGCTGCAACAATAAAAAGGCAGGCTGAAGTTGCGGGTGCTGCAACACAAATAATTCTACTTCTTTTTGCTGAGGGGTAGCTAACTCCCCGTCTACATACAATAAAAAATATGCTTCGTGATTGGCCAGACAAATTCCTGTTGATTCATTTTTCAGTAAAGCCGCTTTATCCCGAAATACAACAGTTTCATCTGCAGTCAGCCGGGTGTCCTGTAACATGGCCAGCTCATCTGCCATATCCGGATTCTCTGCAATAAAACGCTCCACGGCATCCTGCTCTTCTGCAGACAGTTCCCCGTCTACCCAAAGCAGAAAATATGTTTCGTAATTATGGCGGTTGATTGGCATATGCTTTATTGTACGTTTTCCGGACTTACCAGATAATTTTTTAATGTTAGTCTTGCTCTGTGCAGGTATACTTTAACCTGGCTTTCATTTAAACTCATAATCTCCCCGATCTCTGCATAGCTGTACCCTTCGTAATCTTTCAGCATCACCAGACTTTTCTGGGTTTCGTTCAACCGGTTCAGTGCTTCCATCAGTATTTTTTTTATATTACCGCTCTGCTGGTACTGGCTTCTTCCATCTTCCGGAAAATCCTCTCTCAATTCTATCCGTTTATTTTTACGGATATGATCGATCATCTGGTTGTACGCTACCGTAAACAGGTAAGACTTGGATTTGATCGTTTCTACTGAATCCCTGTTTCTCCATAATTTCTCAAAAGCGGTTTGTACAATATCCCGCGCGTCCTCGTCGTGACGAAGATTTTTTACAATAAACCGATACAAATTATCGGAATATTCATTTACGCAATGGTTGTACTCACGTTCGGTCATAGTATAGTGCAGCTACAGGTGTTGGTTAAATACTTCTATACCATTGATACGTTCCAATGGCCTGGATGTTACAAAATTTCTTAAAAAAAGTAAATGATTAGTAGCCGGCTACTTTAATCAGGTAAAATAAAGCACTCACCACCGAAATAACCAGCAGCATGGAGCAATAAAAATAAAGCCCGCCTTTAAAGGATGCCACTCTCTGGTGGTTCTCATCCTGGTCCATGAATTCATGTATGATAGAAAGAAAGGTCTGCCTTCCGCCATAAGCAGCAAAAGCAACCAGATAACCCATTGCCAGTAAAATAATAATTCCCACCCTGCCTGCCAGTTCCCAGTAGTGAAGTTCGTACAGGAGATCATAGATATCATTCCGTCTGTTGTTAACCAGAAAATAGATGATGTAGATGCCGGCAACACTTAGGATATTGGCAATCCAGGCAAGCCCAATCATATGCACCCCATTGGTTTTAAACTGAATAGCCTTACGCTGGGCCCTGACCACAGAATAGTCGTGGCAAATAACAGATTTAAAAATATTCATGGTCATTGGTTAAGAATGAGGACCGTATGTTGAACAACTGCGCTGAACAGTATTCAATGGTAGGTATTCTTAGGTAAAAGTTACCATTTTTTCCAACAACAACCCCAGTTTAATAGTCAATCACCTGTTCCTGAATAGTTTCAGGGATTGCTCTCCATTCATATTGCTGACCTCTTAACTGAGGTTCAAAACCAGCTTCTTTAATGGCTTCCTGTATGGTTTTATAAGTGAACCGGTGAGGGGCACCTGCTGCACTCACTACATTTTCCTCAATCATGATACTTCCAAAATCATTGGCACCGGAGTGCAGACAAATCTGAGCAGTTTGTTTACCAACGGTTAACCAACTTGCCTGTATATTTTTAATATTGGGCAACATGATTCTGCTGATGGCAATCATCCGGATATATTCATCCGGAGTTGTTAAATTATGTACTCCCCTGATACGGGCTAGCAAGGTATCCGCATCCTGAAACGTCCATGGAATAAAGGCCAGAAAGCCTTTTGCCTGTTCCGGTTTCATGGCCTGCACTTCTCTGATGCGTACCAGGTGAATAAATCGTTCTTCGAGGGTTTCTACATGACCAAACATCATTGTGGCACTGGTGGTGATATCGAGTTTATGGGCTTCATGCATTACTGCCAGCCACTCATCTGCACCACATTTACCTTTAGAGATCAGTCTGCGAACCCGGTCGATCAGTATTTCCGCACCGGCACCAGGCAGTGAATCGAGTCCTGATTCTTTCAGGGCTTTCAGCACATCGTGGTGGCTCATTTTTTCGAGTTTAGCAATATGTGCTACTTCCGGGGGTCCGAGCGCATGCAGTTTAAGGGAAGGGTATTCCTGTTTTAACTGGCGAAAGGTTTTGGTATAAAAATCAAGCCCGAGTTCCGGATGATGACCGCCCTGCAAAAGCAATTGATCCCCTCCGTACTTTAAAGTCTCTTCTATTTTTGTACGGTAAGCCGGCATCTCTGTGATATATGCATCGGCATGGCCGGGTATTCTGTAGAAATTACAAAACTTGCAGTTGGCAATACAAACATTGGTTGTGTTCACATTCCGGTCTATCTGCCAGGTTACTTTACCATGAGGTACCTGAATCTTTCTGAGTTCGTCTGCAATGTGCATCAGATCAGCTAAAGGGGCCTGCTCAAATAAAAACATACCCTCTTCTTTAGTAAGAAATTCAAAAGCAAGGGCTTTCTGGTATAAATCGGCTAACTGCATAGTTAATAGTATAAACATTGCAAATGTACAATTGTTCGGCCTGAACTCATGCAACCATATCCGGTTTCGGATTGTCTTTTTACAACCTCCGGTTAATCTTTCTTATTTTACTGATATGTTGTATCGCTTGCTTTTTGCCATAGGGCTGTTAATCAGCAGTTTGGGCTTTTCTCAGGAAGAGTTTACAGCACCAGAATGCGTTCTGCTCACCAAAATTCCATTCACCCAGCTTTCCGGAGGCATCATTATTATCAGGGCTAAGCTCGATCAGTTCCCCGATTCGCTGAATTTCGTTTTTGATACCGGCAGCGGCGGAATATCACTGGACTCCGCTACTGCCAATGACTTAAAAATTCCGCTCACCAAAAGCAACCGGACCATCAGGGGTATTGCAGGCATCAAAAATGTTTCGTTTGCGCTAAACCATGAGCTGGGATTCACCGGCCTCACTACCCGGCAGCTCGATTTTCACATCAATGATTATGAATTATTAACCAGTGTTTATGGCATCAGGATCGATGGCATTATCGGCTATAGTTTTATCCGCAGGTATGTGATCCGCATTAATTACGACAGCAATCTGCTGGAAATATATACACCGGGCATTTTCCGTTATCCCAAGGGCGGCTACCTGTTAAAACCGGATTTCACTACCCTGCCCCGACAAACAGCCCTTTTAGAAGACGGCCGCGCAGTGTATAACCGGTACATATTTGATACCGGGGCGGGGCTCTGCTTTCTGCTCTCCAGAGATTTTGTGGAAGACAGCAGCCTCTTTAAAACAAAAAAGAAATTTTACCCCACCCAGGCCGAGGGGCTGGGCGGAAAAAAGCAGATGGACCTTACTGTGGCAAAGTCTGTTAAAATAGGGCCCTTTAAATTCAGGAATGTTCCCGTTCATGTTTTTGACGACACTTACAATGTAACCTCTTATCCAACACTGGGTGGCATCATGGGCAATGACCTGTTGAGAAGGTTCAATGTAATACTGAACTATCCGCAACAGATGATCCATATAAAACCCAATAATCATTATAACGAACTGTTCGATTACAGTTATACCGGTTTGGGCATTTACCTTATAGACGGGGAGATCCGGGTAGTGGATATCATTAAAGATTCACCCGGAGATAAGGCCGGATTTCAGAAAGGAGATGTGATCTTTTCGGTTGAAAGTAATTTTTCTAAAAATATACAGACCTATAAAAATCTCTTTCAGAACGCCATTGGAAAAATAAAGATGGTGGTTTTCAGAGACCAGACCCCCATGGTGGTGACCCTCGATGTAAAAGACATCCGAAAATAAGCAGCCCATCAAATTGTACTTTTTTGGCCGGCAATGAACTAATTTCGCCCATTGATTAGTGATCTATGATACAATACGACCGGTTTGTTTTGGATAATGGTTTAAGAGTTTTAGTGCATGAAGACAACGCAACCCCAATGGCGGTGGTCAATTTGTTGTATGATGTGGGCGCGCGTGATGAAAATCCGGCGCAAACAGGATTTGCGCATTTGTTTGAGCACCTGATGTTTGGAGGCAGTGTCAATATTCCCGATTACGACGAGCCGCTGCAGCGTGCCGGAGGCGATAATAACGCTTACACTACCAACGACCTTACCAACTATTATTGTCAGCTGCCTGCAGAGAATATAGAAACTGCATTCTGGCTGGAGAGCGACCGTATGCTCAGTCTGGCATTCAGTGAAAAAAGTTTATCCGTTCAACGGAAAGTGGTATCAGAAGAGTTCAAAGAACATTATCTGAATAAACCATACGGAGACATGTGGCATAAAATGCGACAGCTGGCCTATACCACACACCCCTACCGGTGGATGACCATTGGCAAGGAGTTGAGCCATGTAGAAAATGCCACCATTGATGATGTCAGGAATTTCTTCTTTAAACATTACCGGCCGGTAAATGCGATTCTGGTAGTAGCCGGAAATGTAAAAACAGATCATATTAAACGACTGGCCGAAAAATGGTTTGGCCCAATTGCAATGGGTGACAAATACATCCGGAATCTGCCACAGGAACCATTGCAGAATGAGGCGCGTAAACTGAGTATTGAAGCGGCCGTTCCCCTGGATGCATTTATTAAAACATGGCATATGGATGCCCGGCTGGAGAAAGGATATTATGCAGCCGACCTGCTGACCGAAGTACTGGGAGGAGGCGGATCATCCAGACTTTACCAGTCTCTGGTAAAAGAGCAGAAGCTGTTCTCTAATCTGGATTGCCATCATTTTGGATCGATGGATGCCGGTCTGGTAACCATCGAAGGCAAACTGGTAAAAGGGGTAAGTATGCAACAGGCCGAACAGGCCATTGCCATAGAGATTGAAAAAGTGCAGGAAAAACCAATTGGCGAAGCAGAACTGCAGAAAGTGATCAACAAAACAGAAAGTGTAATTGCCTTCGAAGATATGAGTGTGATGAGCAGGGCCAACAGCCTGGCCATGTATGAGTTAATGGGCGATGCCTCACTGATGAATACCGAACTCAACAAGTACCGGGAAATTACACCAGATGATATTCACCAGTACAGCAAAAAAATCTTCCGAGAAACAAACAGCAATACCCTTTACTACAACGCAAAGTAACCCGACCAAACAGCTACCAATGACTTTGAATAGAACAATAACGCCCACTATAACCGATGCTGTAAGCTTTGACCTGAAGCTGAAGAAGTGCAATGAATACCAGCTGGATAACGGCGTGCCCGTATACAGCATGGATGCCGGCGCACAGGATGTACTGATGATAGAATGGGTATTTAATGCGGGCAACTGGTTCGAACAAAAAAATATTGTTGCGGCTACTGCCAACTTCATGCTGAAGAACGGAACAAGTACCAAAACAGCCTACGGCATCAATGAATATTTTGAATTCTATGGTGCCTATCTCAACCGGAGTTGTTACAACGAAACAGCCACCATCACTTTGCATTGCCTCAGTAAACATGTTGCTGAATTATTGCCGGTGGTTGCGGAGATCATTACAGACTCTATTTTTCCGGAGGAGGAACTTACTACCTATCGCCAGAACCAGCAACAAAGACTGGAAGTAAATCTGAAGAAATGTGATTTTATTGCCAACAGGCTGATCGATGAATATGTATACGGATTTGATCATCCCTATGGAAAATATACTTCAACACTGGACTACGATAGTTTGAACAGGGAAGAGCTGGAGCAATTTTATCAGGCGTTTTACAAGAACGGAAACTGCACCATTTTTACCGCGGGTAAATTGCCGGCAGATCTTTCACAACAATTGAACAAAGCATTCGGAAGTCTGCCACTGCACCAAAAAACAGGACCAGAAATAATTTACACGGTACAACCGGCAGCAGAAAAAAAATACAGGATCATCAACGATGCCGAAGGAGTTCAGGGAGCCATCAGAATGGCAAGACCTTTTCCCAACAG